>CANJEY010000029.1 GCA_947472615.1 Beijerinckiaceae bacterium | reverse complement strand
GGCGTCGTGCCGCCGGGCGTGCGCCCAGACGGCAAGCCGCATGACATCAGGCTTTATTCCGTGGCGTCGGCGCGTGACGGCGAGAAGCGCAACGCTAACAATGTTGGCCTCACCATCAAGCGCGTGCCGGGCGGCGTCGCATCGAATTATATGTGCGACCTCAAGGTCGGCGACCGGGTGCAGGTGGCAGGCCCCTATGGGGCGACGTTCCTGATGCCGAACGACACGCAGGCGAACGTCATCATGATCTGCACCGGCACGGGGTCCGCGCCGTTTCGGGCGTTCACGGAGCGTCGCCGCCGCGCCGCGCCGGATGCGCCGGGCCGGTTCCTGCTGTTTTTCGGAGCCCGCACGCCGCAGGAATTGCCGTATTTCGGGCCGCTTCAGAAAGTGCCGGAAAGCCTGCTCGAAAAGCATCTGGTGTTTTCGCGCGTGCCGGGCGGCGAGCGCGAATACGTGCAGGACCGCATCCGCCAGCAGGCGTCGATGATCGCGCCGCTGCTCGAATCGCCGAAGACGCATATCTTCATTTGCGGGCTTAAAGGTATGGAGACCGGCGTCGACGAAGCGCTGGCCGATGTCTGCCGCAAGCATGGACTCGACTGGGCGAGCCTGAAGCCGCAGATGCGGACAGGCGGACGGTTTCACGTCGAAACATATTGAAGCAGGCTTGCGCGCACTCGCAGGAACGAGAACATGGCGGCCAATGACACGCGAAAATGTCGAGCCGTGCGGGGAGGGACGAATGACGGGGACGCAGGCGCAATTCTGGACGCCGCCGGCCGGCGCCTACAACGCCGCCATCGACATGGTCGACCGCAACGTGCGCGAAGGCCGCAGCGAAAAGCTGGCCTTCGTCGATCCCGCCGCGAGCCTCACGTATGGCCAGCTGAGCGAACGTTGCAATCGCTTCGCCAATGCGTTGCGGCGGCTCGGCGTGCCGACCGAGCATCGCATCGCACTCATCATGTTGGATACGATCGACATGCCGGTGGCTTTCTGGGGCGCGATCAAGGCGGGCGTCGCGCCGGTGCCGCTGAATACGCTGCTGACGCCTGAGCAATGGCGTTTCATGATCGAGGATTCGCGCGCTGACGCCGTGGTCGTATCTGCCGACCTCTACGAGCGCGTCGGGCCTGTCGTTGAGGAGATCGCGGCGCAGCGTTCGTTGCACGTCATTATCAACGGCGGGGCGGATCATGGGCAGCTGTCGTTCGATAGGCTGCTGGCCGAAAATTCTCCCGACGCGGAAGCCGCCGACACGCGCGCCGACGATGTCGCCTTCTGGCTCTATTCGTCAGGCTCCACGGGCGCGCCGAAAGGCACGAAGCATCTGCACGCAAGCGCCATGCATACGGCGAAATTGTTCGGGCAGGAGGTGCTGGGCTTCTCTGAAGACGATGTGGTGTTTTCCGCCGCGAAGCTGTTCTTCGCTTATGGGCTCGGCAACGCGATGTCGTTTCCGATGTCGGTCGGGGCGACCGCGATCCTGATGCCGGGCCGCCCGACGCCTGACAGCGTGATCGAGACGATGCGCCGGCACAATCCGACGATCTTCTGCGGCGTGCCGACGCTGTTCGCCGCCATGCTGGCCAATCCTTCCATGTCGCACGGGGCGGGGTCGACGCGCCTGCGTCTGTCGACTTCGGCGGGCGAAGCGCTGCCGGAAGAAATCGGCAAGCGCTGGCAGGAAAAATCCGGCAGCGAGGTGATCGACGGAATCGGGTCGACGGAGATGCTGCACATCTTCGTATCGAACCGGCCCGGACAGGTTTGCTACGGATCGTCCGGCACGCCTGTGCCGGGATACGACGCCATGCTGGTGGACGATTCAGGCCAGCATGTCGCGCAGGGCGAAATCGGCGAACTTGTCATTCGCGGCCCATCGTCGGCGGAAGGCTATTGGCTGCAACGCGAAAAATCGCGCCGCACGTTTCGCGGCGAATGGACTTACACGGGCGACAAGTACCGCATCGGCGAGGACGGCAATTATTACTACTGCGGCCGCACCGACGACATGTTCAAGGTGTCGGGCATCTGGGTCTCGCCGTTCGAGGTGGAAAGCGCGCTGGTCACGCACAGCGCCGTGCTGGAAGCTGCCGTCATCGGCAGGGAAGATCAGGACGGTCTTGTCAAGCCGAAGGCCTATGTGGTGCTGAAGCCGGGCGTAGCGGCCGACGCCAACCTGTTTGAAAACCTGAAGGAGCACGTGAAGGCACAGGCCGGCGCGTGGAAATATCCGCGCTGGGTCGAAGTGCGCACAGATCTGCCGAAGACTGCGACCGGCAAGATCCAGCGCTTCAAGCTCCGCGAAGAAGACTGACGGCTAGTCCTTTTTCGCCCTCGGGAGCGTGTCTGTGGCGCGCGCGACATAATAGTCCCAGACGCGATCGCTGAGCGCAGCCTTGGCTTCTTCGGAAATCTTGAAGTTGACCGGGGCCTTCCATTTCTGGACATCCTCGTCGCTCCACAGGTCGATCTCGCCGCCGTGCGAAATCACTTCGTGGACGACTTCCTCGTTCTGCTTGAGCGCGATCGCCTTCAGCACTGTCTGGCGCACCGAGCCGCCGACGACTACGTCGCCATGGCCGCGCAACAGCACGGCGCAATTGTCGCATAACGTGCTGGCGACCTCCTCGCCCTGCTGCATCGATGTGATGAGGCCGGGCTTGCGATAGACCGGCACGCCGCCTTGCCATTCCGGCACGTTGGACGTGAGCAGGCCGCGCATCTTGCGATGCGACAGGCTGAAAATTCGCGACATCTTGCTGTGCGAATGCAGCACGCTCGTCACGTCCGGACGGGCGCGATAAACGGCGGCGTGGATCGGCCACTCGCCGTTCGGGTGTCCATTTCCGCGTATGACCTTCCCGTTATGGTCGCAGACGATGAAGTCCTTCTCTTCCGCGAGTGCGGGACTCATGCCGCGGTTCATCATGAAAAGATCGGGCTCGCCCGGAATGCGCGCTGACAGATGGCCGAAGGCGTCGATGATGCCCTGCTCGGAGAGAATTCGGCACCCCATCGCCAGCGATTTCGCGAGTTCGGAATCGGTCATTTCAAGCGCTCTTCCGTGCTGTATGGGATTCGGGCAGCAGCGCATCGACGCGCGGCGTCCGCTGCCGGCCGTTGTTGTCCTCAAAGGATTCTTCCGCCGCCAGATGCAGCGCGTCCAGCACCGGGGCGTCCATGGTCGAGAACAGATAGGCCTTGTCGCCACCCGTGTTGATGTGTTCGTGCCAGCTCCATGGCGGAATGACGAAGAAGTCGCCAGCTTTCCACCTGATCTCTGCGCCGTCGATGATCGTCACGCCTTCGCCACGGAACGCGTGATGCACCGAAACGTGCGCGTGCCGGTGCGCCCGCGTGTGGACGTTGGGCCGCAACATCTGCATGCGGCACCCGATGGTCGGAAGCACATGTCCGCCGGTCGATGGATTGACGTAGTCCATGGCGACGTCGTCGAACGGATCGGCGTACGCCACAGCGAGTCGATCCAGGGCAACGCGCGTCTGCTCCCATGGATAGCGCATGACGGGCGATACGGGCCCGGCGTTCAGCTTGCGGTCGAGCGGCAGCATGCCGCCTGCGCCGAACCGCGACAGGCCGGCATCTGCCACCTTGGTCGACACCTGCAATCGCTCTCCGTAGGGCTCCTGAAACGTCTGCTTCAGATTGCCCACGAGAGGCCGATCGAGCGAATCCATCCAGATCGCAGGCTGGTCCGACTTGTTGACGTGGCCGTGCCAGTACCCCCCCGGCGTCAGCACCAGATCGCCTGGAAACATCTCGATCGGTTCGCCTTCGACGACCGTGATGGCCGAAGACCCTTCGATGATGAAGCGGATCGCCGCGACGCTGTGGCGGTGGCTCGGCGAAATTTCGCCCGGCAGAACGAGTTGGACGTTGCCGGTGAGCGTGTGGCTGGCGGAACGAAAGCCCGGCAGGTGCGGATTGATGAATTGAATCACCCGGCGCTCCGCGTCGGGGCCGGGCGTCACGAGTTCGCCGGCTCGCATCAGCGCAGGCCGGATTTCGCTCCATGCCCAGTGAAAGGGCTCGTAGGCCGCCTTGCGCCCCGTATTATTCTGCGCCGGCGGACGGCCGCGCCACAGCGCGTCGAGATGCTTGCCCTGAAGATCGTCGAAATAGGCGTTCATTTCGCCGTCGGCAGTTGTCGCCGCGCTGTCTGGCATCGTCGTCCTCCCGAGCCGCTGGTCTTACACGCAACGTATCAGTGTCGCGCGCCGGGTCAAACGACGCCACGTTACCGGACAGGAGCCTTGCGACGCTTCGTCGCCGGGTGGAAGGAGGGCGACCGGTCTTCCCCTCCGCCCATGTTACGTTTACGATCCGACACAATCAAAAGCGCGACAGAACCGCACCGCCGATCGCTCGGCGCAAGCGGGAAAATGCGTTTCGTCTGGGAGGACGCTGGATGATGACGATCAGCAGATGGGCAGCCTGGCTCTTATGTGGGGCCCTGACGACTGCCGCAGGCGCGCAGGAGCAGGGTGGAACGGACTATTTCAAGGGCAAATCGGTGCGCGTCATCGTCGGCTATGCGCCGGGCGGCGGCTATGATGTCTATGCGCGCCTGTTGGTCGAACATCTGCCGAAATATCTGCCCGGCGCGCAGACGGTTATTCAGTACATGCCGGGCGCGGCGACTGAACTTGCAGCGGGCTATATCATGGATGTCGCGCCGCAGGACGGGACCGTGATCGGCATCCCGGTTTCGACCCTGCCGATCGCCACCTATGTGACGCACAAGCCCGGCGAGGGTATAGATGTGGCGGCGCTTCAATGGATCGGCAGGCTCGACGCCATCGACGCTGTCGCGGCGGTGTGGCACACCGCGGGCGTTTCGAATCTGAAGGAAGCGCAGGCGAAGCAATTGGTGTTCGGCGGGACGTCTCCGACCGGATCGTCCTTCATGGTGCCGCAGGCGCTGTCGAAACTGAAGAAGCTGAATCTGAAGATCGTCATGGGCTATAATGGCACCACGGATGCCTATCTGGCGATGGAACGCGGTGAAATCGACGGCATGACAAACGCCATCTGGTCGCAGCTGAAGCGCACGAAGCCGGACTGGTTCGCCGGCCGGAAGTTCAACGTTCTCTATCAGCAGCCGGAGAAGCGGGCCGCGGATCTTGCCGATGTGCCGACTCTCGTGGACCTCGGTGCGAACGAAGACGAGAAGCGCGTGTTCCGTCTGCTGTCGAGCGAATCCACTGTCGGGCGAGCCTTCTATGTCGGCCCGAAGGTTCCGGCGGACCGGGTAGCGGCGCTGCGCCGGGCGTTCACCGCAATGTCGACCAGTCCGGCCTTCCGGCAGGCCGCCGATTCGTTGCAGGTGACGATCGACCCGATGACAGGCGAGGACATGCAGAAGCTCATCACCGACATTTCGAAATATCCACCCGATGTTTTTCAAAGGGCGCGGGATCTCACGGCTCCCTGAGCCGACGCGCACAAACCAGAGCATGATGGAGAAACGCTATGATCAGTCAGGAACAGAACGACCGCCTGACCCTTGTGGGTCCGGACAAGCCGATGGGCAAGCTGTTGCGCCGCTACTGGCAGCCGGTCGGAACCGCGGCTGATCTCGACAAGAATCCGGTGCAGAAGGTGCGGCTGCTCGGCGAAGACCTGACGCTCTATCGCTCCAACAAGGGCGAATATGGGCTTGTGGCGGAACGCTGCCCGCATCGCATGGTGTCACTGGAATATGGCTTCCCGGATGATCGCGGAATCCGGTGTCCGTATCACGGCTGGCTGTTCGACAAGGGCGGACGCTGCGTCGAGATGCCCTACGACGACCGCATCAATCCGCAGTCGACCTACAAGGAAAGGGTGAGCATCAAGGCCTATCCGGTGCAGGAATTGTCGGGTCTGCTGTTCACCTACATGGGGCCGTTGCCGGCGCCCGAACTGCCGCGCTGGGATGCGCTTGTGCAGCCCGGCTTCGATGTCGTGATCCAGATCCACAAGCTGCCTTGCAACTGGCTTCAGTGCATGGACAACGCCGCAGACCCGATGCACTTCGAATATCTGCACGCGGAACTCGGCAATTACACGCTGGCGCGTCAGGGCAAGCCGCCGAAGATGGTGCGCACGCCGCATCTGAAAATCGACTTCGATCGCTTCGAGTTCGGCATCATGAAGCGGCGCCTGCTGGAAGGCGAAAGCGAGGATTGCGACGACTGGCGCGTGGGCCATCCACTGCTGTTCCCGAATATTCTGGCGGTCGGCGGCAAGGATGCTCCGACGCTGCAATATCGCGTCCCGATCGACGACACGAACACGATCCAGTTCGCGTTCCGCACCAAGCGCCGCAAGCCCGGCGCCGCGCCGATCCCGACGACGGTCGATCATGCCGAACTCTTCGACAAGAACGGCCGCATCGTGGCCGATGATGTGCCCGCGCAGGACATGGTGGCCTGGGTGATGCAGGGGCCGATCTCTGACCGCACGCAGGAACATCTGTCCGCAAGCGATCAGGGTGTGATCATGTTCCACAAGATGCTGCTGGAAGAAGTCGCCAAGGCGGAGCGCGGCGAGGACACGCTCGGCACGGTCCGTGATCCGGCGCGCAATCAGCCGATGATCAGCCTGCATCGCGAAGGCGCGGCCCTGCGACCGTTTGAGAACCAGTATGTGTCGGTGTTCGACCAGAAGACGGTCGGGGCGCTCTGAACGGATGATGCGATGAAGCTGGTCCGTGTGCGGGCTGGCCAAATATTTTCGCGAGACTCGCGGCGGCTTTTCAGGCGTCGCGGTTCAGCACGATCAGGGCGTCGGCGATCACGACGCCTTTTCCGTCCGGCCGCACCAGCAGCGGATTGATGTCGATCGCGGCGAAACGCCCATCATGCGTGCAGACGAAGTCTGAAAACGCGAGGCAACACGCGATCAGCGCCCCGACATCACGCGGCGGCGCGCCCCGGAAACCTGTCAGCACCTTCGAGATCTTGAGTTCAGACAGCATGTCGACGACGTCGTCGCGGCGCAGCGGTGGCAGTCGCACGCTGGAATCCTGAAACAATTCCACCTGCACGCCGCCTGCGCCGAGAACGATCATCGGGCCGAACTGCTCATCGTAGGTCATGCCGAGAATGAACTCGACCCCGTCGTCGATCATCTCCTGGACCAGAACGCCGTCGATCCGCGCCTGCGGGCAGGCGCGCGCAGCATTTTCCAATACAAGTCGCGCCGCACTTTCTGCGTCCGCGGGCAGCACGCGTAACGCGACCCCGCCGACATCCGACTTGTGCGGAATGTCAGCGGACTGAACCTTGATGGCGAGCATCACGCCCGCTTCCTTGGCGCGGCGTCCGGCTTCTGCCGGCGTCTCGGCGAGGAATTCGCGCGTCAGTCGCAACGCCGCCTCGCCCAGAACGATCTTGCTTTCGGCTTCCGTCAGCGTGCGGCCCGCCGCGATAGCCGCATGAGGCTTATCGTGCAGCGCTTCTGTCGTGGCGGCCTTGCGGCGAAACGCCCCGTAGTCCACCAGCCGTTTGATCGCCCGCATCGCCGCGCCCACGTCTTCCATCAGCGGCAGACCGTGTGCGTGCGCATAACCGCGCCAGCGCGCATTGAGGCTGTTCGACATGAAAGAGATCGCCACAATCGGCTTCGCTGCGCCCGCTGCGGCTGCCCGCAAACTCTCGATGAGTTTCGTCTGCACCGGATTGGCTTCGAGCCGGAACGGGATGACGAGGCCGATGACGTCGACGTTGGGGTCTGCGAGCAACACCGAAATCGTCTGCGCCAGCGCGCCCTCTTTCAGCAGTCGCGCGAGGCCGACACTGTCGATCGGATTGGCGAAATCGCGCTCGACGCCGATGATCTGCTGAAGCGCCTTGTTGGTGTCGGCCCCGACGGGCGGGAAATGGACGCCGGCGGCCGCGCCATTGTCGCTGATCAGCGATGTCGCCCCGCCCGAAATCGTCAACATGCAGACGCGATCGCCGGCCGGGATCGGGGCGCGATCGAACAGCGCGCAGGTCTCGACGAAATCGTCGATTGTTCGCACCAGCGCCGCGCCGCACTGGTGAAACAGCGCCACGAACGCCTCGTCCTTGCCGGCGAGCGTGCCGGTGTGCGCCAGCGTCGCCGCCTGTCCGAGTTCGCTGCGCCCGAGCTTCAGCATGACGACGGGCTTGCGGCGCGACGCGCGCTCCAGGGCGGCGCGAAATCGCCGACCGTTCTTCACGCCCTCGATGATGAGGCCGATGACGCGCGTGTCGTCGTCGGCTGCGAGATAGTCGAGATAGTCGGCCAGTTCGATGACGGCCTGATTGCCGATGGAGATCAGCTTCTCGAGCCCGATGCCGCGATTGGCGCAGAGTTCGCTCGCCGCCAGCATCAATCCGCCGCTCTGCGAGACGATGGAGATCGTGCCCTTCAGCGCATGCGCCGGCACGAGGTCCGTCATGGTCGCCACCATCGAGCGACCGAGGCAGGCGAGGCCGATGCTGTTGGGGCCGGCGACCGCCATCTGCGCTCCGCTCGCGATTGCGACGAGCGCATCCTGCCGCGCGCGGCCCTCCTCGGTTCCGGCGTCCGCGAAGCCTTCAGAAACAACCAGGGCCGAGCGAATTTGCAATGACGAAGCGCTTTCGAGTACGCCATTGACAGCTTCGCCCGGCACGGCGACCAGCAGGCAGTCAGGCGTTGCTGGCAGATCAGCGAGCGACGGGAAGCATGGATAGCCTTCAATTTCCTTTGCGGTCTGGCTGACGCACCAGACTGGCGCGTCAAAGCCGCCGGCGCGCAGCGTCGACAACATTTTGGCGCCCGGCCCGCCGCGCGCCGATGCGCCGACGATTGCGATGGATCGCGGGCGAAACAGCGCTTCGAGTGTCGGCGTTCGGGCTGTCATCTGATCACTCCAGAACTGCGCCGGATCACTGGACCGAGAGGCCGTAGCGGCGCGAGGCGCGATAAAACAGCAGGCCGATCGCCATCATGAACGCCGTCCACAGAACGCCGAGCGCCGCGAGTTCGGTGATCTGGCCGTTCGTCCACAGGTCGAACAGCGCGACCGCGACGACCTGCGAGTTCGGTCCCGATAACAAGATCGGCATGGCGACGGCGCGCACCGAGAGCAGCAGCACGAACAACCAGCTCGTGGCGATCGCCGGCATGATCAACGGCAGGATGACGCGGACGAAAATCTGCATGCGGCTCGCGCCTGCGGAGCTTGCGGCTTCCTCGAGCTCGCGATGGATTTGCAACGCGCCGGCCGAACAGAAGCGCATGCCGTAGGGCAGGTATTGCACGGTCGTGGCGATCACCAGCGAGATCAGCGTGCCGTAAATCGGAAACGGCATGTTGAGGAAAATCTGCAGAAACGCGACGCTCAGCACTATCGCCGGAAAGATCAGGGGCACCGTGGTCAGTTGATCCAGAAGCCAGCCGCCCGACAGCTTGCGCACCGCGAGCCATGCGCTGCCGGCGGTAAGTAGACACACGAACGTCGCGGTCGATGCGCCCATCATCAGTGTGTTCACGATAGCGCTCTGAAACGAGGCACGATGCGCCACGAGCCCGTAGTTCGCCGTCGTCATGCGGCCGAACATCTCGCGGCTGACGCCGTCGTAAAATGGCAGCAACGATGTCGTGACGATCATGGCGATCGGCAGGACCAGCAGCACCACGACGCACAGCAGCATGAACCCGGTGGCCACGGGACGAAACGCACCAAGTTTCACGATGCGCGGCCTGTAGCCCTTCCCGGTGATGGTCTGAAACCGCTCGGCGTTGCGCAGCAGTCGCCGATGCAGCGCCAGCAGCGCCACGACGACGATCATCAGCACGATGGCGAATGCGCCCGCCTGTCCGAAGTTCGACGGAATGTCCTTGCGGATGCTGTTGAAAATGTCCGTGCTCAGCACGGAAACGCCGCCTGCGCTGCCGACCAGCGCTGGAATGTCGAAGGCTTCGAACGCCCGTATGCTGACGAGCAGGAACAGCGCCAGCAGGGCCGGCGTCGCCAGCCCCAGCGTGATACGCCGAAACGTGGTCGCGACGCCCGCGCCACACATCATGGCGGCCTCCTCGAACGAACCATCAGACGTGCGAAACACCGAGGACAGCAGCAGGAAACCCAGCGGGGTCCAGATCATACCCTCGATCAGGATCATGCCGCCCATACCGTTGGGATTGACCACGGGCGACGCTGCGAGCCCGCTCGCCATCAGGGCCGCGTTGACGGGCCCGCTCTTGCCGAGGATCAGCAGCCACGCGCTGGTGTACAACACATGTGGAACGCCGAGCGACACGATGGATACAAGCAGCATCGACTGCCGCATCGGCGCATCCGTGCGCTCAACGGTCCACGCCAGGGCCGCGCCCAGCGAAATCGCGATGATCGCAGACCCGACGGCGAATTGTACCGAATTGAACAGATGACGCAGCAGCGCATCCGACGCGACAAGTTCGCGATAATTGTCGAATGTGAAGTCGCCGAAGGAGCCGTCGAACTCCGTCGTGTAGAGGCTGGTCTTGATGATGTAATAGAGCGGCGGCAGCACCAGCACCGCCACGATCGCCGCCAGAATCGGCCCGAGCGGATTCGCCGGCAGGCGAAATTTCGCCTGCGCCGTCGCGAGCGGCAGAGCGGCGTTTGCGGCGGCGTCTGTCACGATGATGCGCTCTGGCCTGTGGCTGTTATGTCGACAGGGCGCGGAAACGCGGCACCGTGTAGTCTTCCGACAGTTTCACCATATAGGCCTCGACTGGCAGGCCCACCTTCGCCTGTTCGGGCGGCACGTCGACGCCGCAGGGCATCAGCGGGCCTTCGTCGAGCTTCACCAGCGCGTACACGAACGGCGCCGGGAAGGCGGGGTGAAACGTGCGGCGTGGAATGACGACGCTGTAGAGCGTGCCGCGTCCGCTCGCCTGTTCCCAGCGCATATTGGCCAGGAACGGTTCGTTCGGGCATTCGCGACAGGCGGAAGCCGGCCAATACCATGTGCGGCAATGGGCGCAGCGGTGCAGGGCGAAAACGCCGTTGCGAGCGGCTTCGAAGAAGCCTTCGGTTTCCTCGGTGACGCTCGGAAGGGGGCCGTTGTAGGTCATCTGTTGCTCCGTGCGCTCAGCGGCCGAGAATGAGGGATGAGTGAATCGAACACATCTGGCCCGACAGGATTTCGCCGCCGTGGCCCGTGACGAGCGCGATCTCGGCGTCCTTCACCTGTCGCGCGCCGCCCTCACCACGCAATTGCTGCACGCCCTCGGCGAAGCAGGTCAGATTGCCCATGTGGAAGCCTGACAGCAGTCCGCCGCCGGTGTTGATGGGTACATCGCCGCCCGGCCCGAGATGGCCCGCGTCGAGGAACGCGCCGCCTTCGCCCTTCTTGCACCAGCCATAGCCTTCGATCTGGAACAGTACTTCGCCGGTGAAGCAGTCGTAGAGTTGCGCGACGTCGACGTCGTCGAGCTTGATGTCCGCCTGCGAGAAAGCCTGTTCGCGCGCCGTGTCGACCGCGAGCGACGTCAGATGATCGCCGGTCTGCAACAGGTGATCCATGTGCTCGCCGAAACCGATTCCCATGATCTTGATTGGTGGACGTTTCAGATCCTTCGCGCGCTCAGTCGTGGTCACCACGAAGGCGATGCCGCCGTCAGATTGTTGGCACATGTCGAGAAGCCTGTACGGCTCTGCCACCATGGGCGAGTTCATGTAATCCTCGATCGTGATCGGCGCGCCATACATGGTCGCCTGTGGATTGAGGCAGGCCCATTCGCGCTGCGCCACCGCGATGCGGCCGAGCTGTTCGGACGTCGTGCCGTAAAGCTCTATGTGCCGTGAGGCGATCAGCGCGTGGAAAACGGCTGCGGTCGTGGAGCCGTAGAAGTGTCCCCAACGGCCGAGACGCGCCGCCATGCCGGTGCCGCGTTCGCCGCGCTTCTTGATGGCGCGACTGCGCGACCAGTCGTCGCGGGCGCCTGAAACCACGACGTAATTGGCGACGCCGAGTTCGATCAACTGCATGGCGGTGACGATCGCCATCGCGGCATATTCGCCGCCGCGTCCGACGTTCTCGCAATAGATCTTCACCGGCAGGCCGAGCACGCGCGGAAATGCGTCGTCGTGGCGCATGCGCATGCCGCCGCCCGGATCGCTCAACGCCTGCAGGGCTGCGCCGATGTCCTTGCGTTCAAGGCCCGCGTCCTCGATGGCGAGGCGCGCGGCCTCCACTTCGTTCCACAGCAGCGAATTGCCCGTTACGCGCCCCACGGGCGTCACGCCCAGACCGCAGATGGAATAACGCCCGCTCAGATGATGACGCGCCATGTTTCCTCCGGTTCGCGTCCGGCTCGCGCCGTCGCCTTGCCATTTGATGCGATCCTACAAGCGGCGCAGCGCGCGCACAAATGGAAGTTCTGCGTTCAGTTCTGAAAATATTTCTTCTGGATCTCGAGCGACTTCGTGCGCGCCGCGAAGATGTCTTCCTCGGACAGGAACTTGCGCTGCAGGTTCGCTTTCGATGGGATGATGGGGTCGAGCGCCTTCGGGGTTTCGACGCCGGGGTCGGCCGGCAAATAGTCGGCGTCGCGGATCACTTCCTGACCCTTGCGGGACAGAAGGAAATCCATCAGCAGCATTGCGGCGTGCGGGTGGGGCGCAGCCTTCATCAGGATCATCACAGAGGCGTTGCCCACGACAGGCTCGAGCGGGCGCGGCGCGACCGGTGCGCCCTTCTGGGCGCTGATGATCGGATGATTGAGAAAGATGCCGAGCGACATGGCGTATTCGCCATCCATCACCTTGTTGACGACTTCGCGCGGACTGCCCGACAGGTTGGCGATCTTCTGCTGCGACAATTTCGCCAGCCAGGCCTCGCCTTTCTCGTCGCCCATCCAGGAGCGGATGAAGGTGATGAACATGGCCGCGCCGCCAGTCTCGGTTGTGGCGGCCCAGGCGAGCCTGCCTTTCCATTTCGGGTCGAGCAGGTCGTCGTATGTTTTCGGCGCATCGCCCGCCGTCACCAGCTTCGTGTTGTAGGCGAGGCCGAAATAGCTCAGCCGCGTCGCCGCCCACATGCCCTTGGGGTCGTAAAGATCCTTCTCGTAGCTTGTCAGGATCGGCAGCGAGAACGCCTGCGTGACGCCGGCGCGGATCATGCCCTGCGACACGCCGCCGCCCTCGACAATGTCGACATTGACAGACCGCGCGCGCGCCTCGGCCAGCGCTTTGTTGATCAGGTCGCGGGTGTCGGCCCGCCAGAATTCGGCGTCGATGAACGGATATTTCTCTTTGAAAGCCTTGATGATCGGCCGTAGCGCCTGATCCTCGATCATCGCCGAATAGAGCATCACCTTGCCTTCGCGCTTCGCGCCTTCGATCAGCACGGTCTCGCGGTCAGGTCCCTTGAGGTTGGCGATTTCTTCGACGGTGGCGGCTTCCGCCGAGGCGCTTATCAGCGCGGCGACAAGAGCCGGTACGACAAGTTTCACGCCGAAACATCCGCTCCTGAGCACCATGGCTTCCCCCGATATATCCTGCGCCTCTGCGGCGTCGCCCTGATGTTAGGCCGAATGCGGGCACGACGCCAAGGGGCGTGCTTCGCCGCAGCGCTTTGACGCAGCCCGATTGGGGGGACTGGATTTCTCCCACAGGGGTGCAATACTCGCGGCGGCCGGGACGTCGAGCCCGGCAATCGGGACGCCATCGCGAAGATCCCGGATTATGGGGAGGTCGTCATGTTGCAGGGCTCAGTCTGCACGCATCGCGCATCTATGCTGTGCGGCGCCGCGCTGCTCCTGTTCGCCGCGAACGCGGCCGCAGCCGATGAGGCGGATTTCTACAAGGGCAAGCAGATCAGGCTGATCGCCAGCACCGGGCCGGGCGGCGTCTACGACACCTTCAGTCGTCTGCTGGGTCAGCACATGGCTGCGCACCTGCCGGGTCGGCCGAATATCGTCGTGCAGAATGTGCCGGGTGCGAGCGGCCTGAAAGCGACCAATTATCTCTACAATGATGCGCCGCGTGACGGCACCGTGATCGCCGGCGTGCACAACGGGATTCCAAATGCGCCGTTCGAGGTGCCGCAGGGCGTGCATTTCGACGTCAATAAATTATCGTGGCTCGGCAGCATCAGTGAAGACCCGTTCGTCGGCTATGTCTGGCACAACGCGCCGATCAAGACTTTCGATGACGCCAAGACGACGCAAGTCGTGATGGGCAGTTCATCCGCCAATTCGATGGGCACCAAGATGGCGATCATTTCGAACGCCTTCTTCGGCACCAAATTGAAAACCGTGACGGGCTATGAGGATTCCTCGACCGTCAAACTCGCGCTCGAAAAGGGCGAAATTCAGGGCACGTTCGCCAATTCGTGGGGCGATCTCAAGACGCAGCAGCCGGACTGGATACGCGACAAGAAAGTTCGCATCATCATTCAGGACGGCTTTCACAAGGACCCGGAGCTGCCGGACGTGCCGCTGATCATCGATCAGGCGAAGACTGAAGCCGACCGGCAGGCGCTTGAATTCATGATGGCGCGGCAGGATTTCGCCCGGCCCTATGTGGCGCCGCCGGGACTGCCGCCCGAGCGGCTGGAAACACTGCGCCGCGCCTTCGAGGCGACCATGCGCGACCCGAAGTTTATCGCGGCCGTCAAGGCGCAGCGGCTTGAGGTCGCGAATCCGATGACGGGTGAACAACTCGCCAAACGCGTGCAGCAATTGGCGGCGACGCCGGCTTCGGTGACGCAGCGGCTCACCAAACTGTTTGACGATTACATGGGGAAGTGAACCGCAGCGGGCGCGACGCAGGATCGTATTGACAGCGGGCGCGCGCCATTGTCCCATTGGCGCGACATTTGCGTAGTGACCGCCATCGGTCGTCCTGCTGCACCGGAGCCTGCCATGCGGATCAAACTTCGTCGCCTCGCCCTCGGCGCCGCTCTGTGCGCCAGCATGATGGCGGGCGCTCTCGACGCGGGCGCCAAGACTCTCAAGATTTCCCTGACGGCGGCGATGACGACCAAGAATCCCTACGGCGATTCAAGCGCTCAATGGTATTCGATCTGGTGTCAGATCTACGGCTGTCTCGGCTATTACGACTGGAATACGAAGACCTACGTCGGCCAGCTCGCCCACAAGTGGGAGCTGGTCGACGAAAAGACGTGGCGCTTCCATCTGCGCACGGATCTGAAACGTCACGATGGCGGACCATCGGCGACCGCTGCCGACGTGGTGCACAGCTGGCGGCAGATTCTCGACGATTCGGAAAGCGTGGCGAAATCTTCGGTCGAGGGTGTCACCGAGATGATCGCGGTCGACGACCACACCGTTGATGTTCGCAGCCGAAACGCGGCACCGCTGCTGATCACACGGCTCTTCGATCGTTTCGCGATCACCAGCAAGGAACTGTTCGAGAAGTCCGGCAAGAAGGCCTATGAGGCGACGCCCTTTGGCTGGGGGCCGTACAAACTCGAGGAATATTCCTACGACAATCGCGTCGTGATGCGCCGCAACGATTCCTATCCGGGACTCGCAGCCGATACGCCTGATCTCGCCGTCTATCAGCTCATGCGCGAGCCGGAACAGCGTATGACGGCGCTGCTCAACGGCGAAATCCAGATCGCGCGACTCCTGCCGCCGCAGCTCGTGTCGCGCATGCAGGGACGTTCCGACGTCAAGATGGTGACGAGCGGGTCCACCGAGTGGATGTTCCTCGCCTTCAACGTAACGTTCAAGCCGTGGGACGACGTGCGCGTGCGCCGCGCCGCCGCTCATGCGATCGACAAGGATCTGATCATCCGCCGCCTGTTCAACGGCTATGCGGAGCGCCTCGACGGACCGATGGGTCCGAACCAGATCTGCTACGAACCCGGCTACGTCAAACCGCCGGCCTATGATCCCGAAAAGTCGAAGGCGCTGCTCGCCGAAGCGGGCTACCCGAAAGGTCTGTCGGTCGACATCTTCTCCGCCAACGGTCGCTATGTGATGGACAAGCAGGCCGCCGAAGCGATCACCCAGATGCTCAGCAAGGCCGGCTTCGACGCGCGTCTCAAGGCGCCCGAATGGGCGAACTTCTGGGCGGACGTGCGCACCGGCAAGTCGCCGAATTTCTACATGGGGCGCGGCGGCGTGATCGACCCTTCGGGACCGACGGCGGAATTCTTCGAGACCGGCATCATGCCGCGCATCAAGTATTCGAACCCGAAGCTTGACGCCATGATGAGGGCCGAACGCGCGGAGTTCGATCCGGTGAAACGCTGCAAGATGATGCAGGAACTGTCTCAGGTGATCGTCGACGAAGCCCCGATGCTGTTCCTCTGGAGCTTCAAGCTGATCTACGGCATGGCCAAAAATGTCGACTATCCGGTGAACGCCGATGGCGAGATCTGGCTGCCAGATGTGCGGATGAACTGAGATCAACCGGCAGGTATGCCGGAGCCAGTTCGCATGCCGGGCCGCGCCGCGATGAGCTTCTGCGTATAGGGATGTTGCGGTGCGTCGAGAACCTGCGTGGTTTCACCGGTTTCGACGACCTCGCCGCGATAGAGCACGATGACGCGATCGCACAGATAGTCGATCACCGCCATGTCGTGCGACACGAACAGCATCGTGAGCTGGAATTTGTCGCGCAGGTCGAGCAGCAGATTTAGCACCTGCATCTGCACCGAAACGTCGAGCGCCGAAACCGGTTCGTCGGCGATCAGCACACGCGGCTCGAGGATTAGTGCGCGCGCGATGCAGATGCGCTGGCGCTGGCCGCCGCTGAACTGATGCGGATATTTGCGCATCGCCGACGCATCGAGACCGACGAGCGCCAGATGCTCAGCGACGCGCTGGTCGATGGCGGCGCGCGGTAGGGCGCGGGCGATGTCGAGACCTTCGCCCACGATGGCGCGGACGTTCATGCGCGGATCGAGCGACGAATAAGGATCCTGAAACACCATCTGGATACCGCGCCGCACCGCAGGCACAGCCGGTTCAGCGCCGCCGAACATGCGCTCGCCGCCGACGCTGAACGAGCCCGCGTCGGGATCGAGCAAGCCAAGCAAAACTTTGGCGATCGTCGACTTGCCGCTGCCGGATTCCCCGACGAGGCCGAGGATTTCGCCCTTGCGAATGTCGAACGAAACGCCGCCGAGAGCGCGTGTCTCGCTCGATGGTCCGAACAGGCCTGAGCGGCGGCGAAACGCCTTGCGCAGATCGCGGACTTCGATGAACGCACTCATGCGGCGAAATCTCCGGCGAGCTCATCGGCGCGCAGGCAGCGGACCGACTGGCTCGGCGAAACGGGCGCAAGCGCAATGCGGCCAGTCCGGCACGCCGGCTGGACAAAGACGCAGCGCGGCGCGAAACGGCAGCCCTCGAACCAGTCTTCGACGGAAGGCACGGAGCCTTCGATTCCCTGCCCGCGTCCGTGGATGCGCCGTCCCGGCAGGCTTTTCAGCAAAGCGGCCGTATAGGGATGACGGGGACGCCCGATCACGTCACGCGCCGGGCCTTCGTCCATCAGCACACCGCCGTACAGAACCGCGATGCGATCGGCATATTCGTGAATCAGCGACAGGTCGTGCGAGATGAACAGCACGGCCATATCGCGATCGCGCGCCAGCCCGGCGATGATGTCGAGAACCTCTTTCTGGATGGTCACGTCGAGCGCGGTTGTGGGCTCATCGGCGATCAACAGTTTGGGCGTATTGGCGAGCGCCATGGCGATCATCACGCGCTGGCGCATGCCGCCGGACAATTCGTGCGGATACATGCTCAGCACCGTCGCCGGACGATCGAAGCGCACATCCGTCAGCAGCCGCACGATTTCTTCGCGCTTCTGACTGCGCGAGAGATTGCGGTGCGCTCCGATCGCCTGACCGATCTGGTCTTCCACCCGCATCAGGGGATCGAGCGACGTCATTGGTTCCTGAAAGATCATCGACATGGCGCGGCCGCGCAACTTCAGGAGCTCGGGCTCGCGCGCCGAGGCGACGTCGACGCCATCGAGCAGGATGCGGCCTTTGATCTTCAGCAGCCGGTCTGGCAGCAGCCGCATGATGGCGCGCGCAAGCATGGATTTGCCCGAGCCGCTTTCGCCGACGAGCCCGAGAAACTCGCCCTGTCCGATCGACAGCGACACATCGTCGAGAATCCGAATCGAGCCGGGCGAGCCTGCAATGTCGAGCGACACATTCTCGACCGACAAGACCTGCGGGCGCGCACCCACAATGCCGTCAGTCGAACGGTCTATCGGTTTCGCTTGCATCAGGACGCCGCCGCTTTCATCGCAGGTTGAGGTCCTTCTTCGGATCGTAGGCGTCGTGCAGCCAGTCGCCGAGCAGATTGAGGCCCAGAACAGTCAGAAAGATGCTCAGGCCGGGAAACACCGCGATCCACCAGGCTTCCGTCACGTAGGAGCGGCCCTCGGCCAGCATGCCGCCCCATGTGGGGATTTCCGGCGGCACGCCGAGCCCGAGAAAACTCAGGCTGGCTTCGGCGAGAATCGCGGTCGCCATCGAGAACGTCGCGATGACGATGGACGACGACCACAGGTTCGGCAGGATGTGGTGTCGCAGGATCCAGCCTGTTCCGCCGCCCATGATGCGGGCGGCTGCGACGAAATCCTTTGAGCGCAACACCAGCGCTTCGGCGCGCGCGACGCGGCAGTAGGGAATCCAGCGCTGCAGCACGAGCGCGAGGATCAGATTGGCCAGACTCTGGCCGAAGAAGGCCAGCACGGCGATCGCCAGCAGAATCGGCGGAAAGGCCCAGAAGGTTTCGACGATCTTCTGGATCACCACGTCGCGCAAGCCGCCGAGATAGCCCGACATGGCTCCGACCAGCATGCCCGCGACTCCTGAGATCAGCACGACAGACGTGGCGATGAGCAGCGAGACGCGCGCGCCCGCCGCGACGCGCGCGAAGATGTCGCGGCCGAGATGATCGGTGCCGAGCAGGTGTCCGCTCGTCAGGGACGGCGGATCGAGGGAATCAAGCAGCTCCTGCACGCCGGGCTGATAAGGATTGAAGATCGATCCCGCGACAGCCGCGAACAGCATGATTCCGAGGCAGAACGCGCCAGTGATGAATTTCGTGTCGAGAAAGGCGTTGCGGTTCATCGGCTCACCCGGTCGCCGACGCGCGCACGCGCGGGTCAAGCGTGAAATAGGCGATGTCGATGAGAATGTTGATGAAGATGAACAGGAACGTGTAGGCGACAATCACCCCGGTGGTGAGCGGAATATCGCGCACGCTGATCGCCTGATAGAGCAACGTGCCGATGCCGGGCCAGGTGAACACGATCTCGACGATGATGCTGCCGCTGATAAGCGCGCCGAGCTCAAGACCGATAATGGTGATTACCGGAATCATCGAATTCGGCAACAGGTGACGCCTGACGATCTGGCCGCGTGACAGGCCTTTCGCGGTCGCGGTGAAGATGAACTCCTCCTGCGCCACATGCACGATCGCCGAACGCGTGATGCGCGCGATGATGCCCATCATGTTGAGCGCCAGCGTGCCGGCGGGCAGCGCCACATGGGTCAACAGCACTGGCACAAGATCGAAGCGTCCGGCGAGCATGGCGTCGAGCGTATTCAGCCCCGTCACATACGGAATGGTCGTGCCGAACGGGATGCGACCGCCGGAGGGCAGCCAGCGCAACTGCGCCGAAAACACCAGCAGAAGCATGATGCCCATCCAGAACGTCGGCGCGCTCACTCCCGCCACGGCGGTGATCGAAACCGCCGCATCGGCTGCGCGTCCCTTGTGCAGCGCCGCCGTCACGCCGAGCGGAACGCCGATTGCGGCGGCGAGAAACAGGGCGAAGAACGCCAGTTCCAGCGTCGCCGGAAGCCGCTGCGCCACGAGCGTAAAGACGCTCTCGTGATAGCGGTAGGAGGTGCCGAAATCGAAATGCGCGATGTTCACCAGAAACCGCCAGTATTGCTCCAGCAGCGGGCGATCCAAGCCCCAAAGCGCCCGCACGCGCGCGACTTCTTCCTGACTGAGATCCTCGGGCAGCAGCAGTTCCGCGGCGTCGCCGGGCGCGAAATGCAGGATCGAAAAGATCAGCAGCGTGACCAGCAGCACGACCGGCAGAACTCCGGCAAGACGCCATGCCAGTGCGCGCAACATGAACTAGAATCCAGCCCGATCCGGGTTCGCGGCCGTGGCGATCCGCGCCGTCCCGTTCGTCGGCCTTGCAAGAGAGAACGATCCACGCGAACATGAATGCAATTTCAT
>CANJEY010000028.1 GCA_947472615.1 Beijerinckiaceae bacterium | reverse complement strand
ATGGCGTCGACCGCTTTCTGGCGGACGCGAAAGCCGCCGGGGTCGACGGGCTGATCGTGGTGGATCTGCCGCCCGAAGAGGATTCCGAACTCTGCCTGCCGGCGCTGTCGGCAGGGCTGAACTTCATTCGGCTGGCGACGCCTACCACTGACGACAAGCGCCTGCCGGCGGTGCTGACCAACACGTCGGGGTTCGTCTATTACGTGTCGATCACCGGCATC
Source organism: Beijerinckiaceae bacterium (assembly GCA_947472615.1). Taxonomy (GTDB): domain Bacteria; phylum Pseudomonadota; class Alphaproteobacteria; order Rhizobiales; family Beijerinckiaceae; genus Terripilifer. The sequence goes on along the minus strand of CANJEY010000028.1, from coordinate 20,148 downwards.
ACCGGCGCGGCCATTGCGGATTATTCGAAAGTGGCCGAGGCGGTTGCGCGCATCAAGCGCCATACCCATCTGCCGGTGGCGGTCGGGTTCGGGGTAAAGAACGCCGCCAGCGCCGCCTCCATCGCGGCGCATGCGGATGGGGTGGTGGTCGGCACGGCGCTGATCGACGCGCTGCGCGGATCGCTGGGACCGGACAATGTCGCCGGCCCCGGCACGGTCGAGGCGGTGACGAACCTCGTCGCCGACATCGCGAGCGGCGTGCGCGGCGCACGCTAGCCAGCAATTGGAGCATCGCATGACCGAGAAGGATTCCCGTTCGCCGATGAATTGGATCTCGAACGTCGTTCCGCCGAAGATCCGGTCGTTTCTGAAGCGCGACACGCCGGAAAATCTCTGGGTCAAATGTCCCGAGAGCGGCCAGCTCGTGTTCCACAAGGATCTCGAGGCGAACCTGTTCGTGGTGCCGGGCTCTGGCTTCCACATGGCGATTCCGGCGCGGCGGCGGCTCGCGGGCCTGTTCGACGACGGCGTCTTCGAGGAAATTCCGACGCCCGAAGCTCCGGTCGATCCGCTCAAATTCCGCGACGTGAAGCGCTACGCCGACCGGCTGAAGGAATATCGCGCCAAGACGGGGTTGCAGGACGCCATTCTGCTGGCGCGCGGCGCGCTGGAGGGCCTGCCGGCCACGGTCGCGGTGCAGGATTTCGCCTTTCAGGGCGGTACGCTGGGGCTGGCGGCGGGCGAGGCGATCATCGCCGGCATCACCGAGGCGATTACGAAGCGCACCCCGTTCATCATCTTCACCGCGTCGGGCGGCGCGCGCATGCAGGAAGGCATGTTCTCGCTGATGCAGATGCCGCGCACGACGGTCGCGGTGCGGCGTCTGCGCGAGGCGCGCCTGCCCTACATTGTGGTGCTGACCAATCCGACGACCGGCGGGGTGACAGCCTCTTATGCGATGCTGGGCGACGTGCATATCGCGGAGCCCGGTGCAGTGATCGGCTTCGCGGGCGCGCGCGTCATCGAGCAGACGATCCGCGAACGTCTGCCGGAAGGCTTCCAGCGCTCGGAATATCTGCGCGATCACGGCATGGTCGACATGGTGGTGCCGCGCACGCAGATGCGCGAAACGCTGGCGCGGCTGTGCTCCATCCTGATGCAGCAGCCGCCGCGCGCGGCCGCCTGACGGGGACCAGCGTGGGCGCGCCCGATCCATCCGACGCGATCCTGTCGCGCTTTCTGGCGCTGCATCCCAAGAAGATCGACCTGTCGCTCGGCCGCACGCAGGATCTGCTGGGCAAGCTCGGCCATCCGGAGCGCCGTCTGCCGCCTGTGATCCACGTGGCGGGCACCAACGGCAAGGGCTCGACGATCGCCTTCATGCGGGCGATTCTCGAAGCGGCCGGCAAGGGCGTTCACGTCTACACGTCGCCGCATCTGGTGCGGTTTCACGAGCGCATCCGGCTCGCCCATGTGGGCGGCGGACGTCTGGTCGACGAGGGCGAGCTTGCGGCGGCGTTCGCCGAGTGCGAGCGCGTCAACGCAGGCGCGCCTATCACGCTGTTTGAAATCACCACCGCGGCGGCGCTGAAATTGTTCAGCGAACATCCGGCAGATTACCTCTTGCTGGAAGTTGGTCTCGGCGGACGCTTCGATTCCACCAATGTGGTCGATCATCCCGCCGCGTCGGTGATCACGCCGGTGTCATTCGACCATCCGGAATTCCTCGGCGCGTCCGTCGACAAGATTGCTTACGAGAAGGCCGGCATCATCAAGCGCGGTGCGCCCGTCGTGATCGGCTATCAGTCCGACATCGCGCGCGAGGTGCTGGAGCGCGAGGCGGAGCGCCAGCGCGCACCTATGTTGATCGCCGGACAGGATTACGGCACGCGCGAGGAGCATGGCCGTCTGGTCTATGAAGACGAACGCGGCCTGCTCGATCTGCCGATGCCGAAGCTGCGCGGCCGGCATCAATTGCAGAATGTCGCCGCCGCCATCGCGACGCTGCGGCTCGTCGCGCCCGATCTTCCGGCGAGCGCTTATGAGCGGGGCGTCGTCGACGCTGTGTGGCCTGCGCGGCTGCAGCAATTGAAGACCGGAGAGCTGCTGGCGCTTGCGCCGCCTGGCGCGGAGCTCTGGCTCGACGGCGGACACAACGAGGCCGGCGGACAGGCGCTCGCCGCCGCCATGGGCGAATTCGAGGATCGTACGCCGCGACCGCTGGCACTGATCTGCGGCACGCTCGCCACCAAGGATACGACGGCCTTCCTGCGTCCGTTCAGGGGGCTCGTGGCGCAGGTCTATGCCGTGCCGATCGCCGGCGAACATTCCGCCCGCACGGCTGACGATGTCGCGCAGGCCGCCCGCGCCGCGGGCCTGACGGCGCAATCCTACGATGATGTGGAGAGCGCGCTGCGCGGGATCGCCGCGCGCGATTGGATGGTTCCACCGCGCATCCTGATTGCGGGTTCGCTTTATCTTGCTGGCGAGGTTCTAGCCGCAAACGGCACGCTGCCCACGTAAGGTTCAGTCCTGCCGCGCAAGTCGTGCGCGAAACGGCCAGTCGATCAGGCCCACGCAATACAGCGTCGCCCAGATCAGCAGCGGCTGCGCCATGAAGCGCGGCGCGTGATACCACCACGTATCAGGAACGCCCGGCAGAACGATGTGATCGAGCGCGTGCTTGATGTTGGCCGGGAACACGCAGACCGCATAGAGCGCGAGCGCCATGCCGGCGATTTTCCGGAAGGGCGGGATCAGCAACCCCAGCGCGCCAGCGATTTCGCAACAACCGGTGAAGAAAATCACATTGTCCTTGTAGGGAACCCAATCGGGCGTGATCGCCACGAACGGCGCGGGGGACCGCAAGTGAACCATCCCGGCGGCGAGATACAGTAGCGCGATAGACAGGCGCATCGCGCCGCGAATGTTGGCGTTTGAAATCATGCGGCCCGCCACATTTCGTTAAATCCGCTACTGATCGACGAAACCCGCACACCAAATGGCGCGCGGGTCTCGCTGTCGTCAAGCGGACTGCGAAGCGCTATCCGCAGGCCGTCCTACTTCGGCATCAGCACGTGAACGACGACGTGGATCACGCCGTTCGACTGCTTGACGTTGGCGATGGTGACGGTAGCGATTCCGCCCATCTCGTCTTGAAGTTGGAGCTTGTCGCCCTTCATCATCGCGATGAGCGTGCCGCCCGACACGGTCTTGATCGTGTGTTTGCCGCCGTCGTCCTTGATCATCTTGCCGATCGCGTCCGACATCGCGCTCACCGCCACCACATGATAGGTGAGAATCTTGGTCAGCTTGTCCTTGTTCTCCGGCTTCAGCAGCATGTCGACCGTGCCCTTGGGCAATTTGGCGAAGGCTGCGTTCGTCGGCGCGAACACCGTGAACGGACCCGAACCCGACAGCGTGTCGACAAGACCCGCCGCCTTCACGGCCGCCACGAGCGTCGTGTGATCCTTCGAGTTCACAGCGTTCTCGATGATGTTCTTGTTCGGATACATGGCGGCGCCGCCGACCATGACCGTTCCGCTCTGCGCGAAAGCGGGCGCGACCGCGACGGTTCCGAACGTCAACGCAACCGAAGCGGCCGCGGCGAGAGTCGCAATGCGAATATGTTTCATGTCATCCTCCGGTATCAGGGGAGCGCCGCATGCGACGCCCTGTTTCTGATACGGAGGTTTTGCGCATCGGGTTTCGATCGCGCTTTCACACTAAATTGCACCATCGGGCTGCATCCCTGACGCATCTCGTCCGTACGCAACTTGACGGTTCGACGCCGCGAACGCCTGAAAGGCATTGTCAGACTGCGCACGCGGCGTCAGATTGAACCGACATCGCTTGCGACTGGAATGATTGCGTCTGACTGAATGGTCATGTTTATTGACTGCCACGCTACTGGATGAATGTATGCCGACGTCGAGCGACATTTTGAACGAGACGCTGGGCCGCGTCGCTTCCGGCGACCGGCAGGCTTTCGAAGTGCTGTATCGCGCCAGCAGCACGAAACTTTATGGCGTCGTGTTTCGTATCATGCGTAGCAAGGCCGCCGCCGAGGACGTCCTTCAAGAGGTCTATGCGACGATCTGGCGGCGGGCCGGCAGTTTCGACGCCGCCAAGGGACAAGCAATCAGCTGGATGTCGATGATCGCCCGCAATCGTGCGCTGGACGAAATCCGCAAGCGATCGTCAGACAATGTCGATATCGACAGCATCGCAGAACCCGCAGGAGACACCGAACACCCGATGGAAAAGGCTGAAAGAAGCGAAGGATTGCGAAAGCTGATGACGTGTCTGTCCGGACTCGAACCGGAGAAGCGTGAGATGATCATGCTCGCTTATTATCATGGTGCGAGCCGCGAGGCGCTGGCTGTCAAATATGCTGCGCCCACCCCGACCATCAAAAGCTGGCTTCGCCGCAGCCTGATCCAGTTGAGGAGCTGTCTCGAATCATGAGCGATCCCGATGACATCGACATGATCGCCGCCGAATATGCGCTTGGCACGCTTGATCGCGCGGAACGCGAAGCCGCCGCCTTGCGCCGCACGCAGGACCACGCGCTCGAACGCGCCATTCAACGATGGGAGACTTTGCTCGCGCCGCTCAATGAAGCAGCGCCGCCGATGACGCCGTCAGCGGACCTGCTTGACCGCATTCTTGCACGTCTGCAACTGACGGATTCCGCGAGTCGCACACGCGCGGCGGAAGTCGTCGTGCTCCAGACACGACTTCGCCGCTGGCGCACGGGCGCATTCGCACTCGGTGCGCTCGCGGCCTGTCTCGTCGTGGCGATCGGGGCGCGCGAATCGATGCGCCTGACGGAGCCCCGCAATTTCGTCGCCGTGATGCAGAAGGATTCGGTCTCGCCCGCCTTCATCGTCAGCGTCGATCTCGATACCCGCGCCTTGACGATCCGCGCCGTGGCCGCCGATGCGCAGCCCGGCAAGAGTTACGAACTCTGGCTCGTCAACGAAACGCTCGGCGCGCCGCGCTCACTCGGCCTGCTGCGCGCAGAGGGACTCACCATCGGGCCGCGACTGGCGAACTATGCGCCTGCGATCATTGAGAACGCGACCTACGCAGTGAGTCTCGAACCTGAACGGGGTTCGCCGACGGGCGCGCCGACGGGGCCAGTGCTGTTCAGCGGCAAACTGGTGGCGACCGGCCTCTGAGAATCGCTCAAACGCGGACGAGCGCTATTCGTTCCCACGTTAAATGCGTGACCGCTTGCAGAAAGCTGCGGAACAAACGGCTGTGCTGCGGACTCTTTGCCGGGTCGGGGGCACTAACCGGAGGCATTCCATGCGCACCAAGATTTCCATCGCGGCCCTGCTCGCCGCCACGCTCGTCACCGGCGCAGCGCTGGCTCAGTCATCCACCATGCCGAACTCCAGCATGCCGAACACCACGGCGGCCGGCGCGGTGAACACCCATCAGGCGATGTGGCGTTCGTCGAAGATGATCGGCGTCAATGTGTACAACGAGCAGAACGAGAAGCTCGGCGACATCAACGAAGTGCTGTTCGATCACTCGGGCAAGCTCATGGGCTTCGTGGTCGGCGTCGGCGGCTTCCTCGGCATGGGCGAACACGACATTCTCGTCAGCTTCGACAAGCTGAAGTTCGTCGACCAGCCTGTGCGTTCGGCCAGCAACGCCACCGCACCAGTGGTGACGAACAAGACCACTTCGAACGCCGCCGGCACCGCCAATCCGCGTCCCGCCGATTCTGCGGCCGGCAATCCGGGCGTGAACACCATGACAACGACCACAACCACGACGACGACCAACGCCGATCGTCGCTGGTATCCGGACCACGCCGTGATGAGCGCCAACAAGGATCAGCTCAAGGCGATGCCGGAATTCAAGTACAGCACGTACAACTGATCGTTCCCAGATCGACAAAGGGCCGGAGAACTCACGTCCTCCGGCCCTTCGCGTTGCAGGACTTGACGGGTTCTAGCGCGCTGCGACTTCCTCGGCGTAGCGGATCTTGCCGCTGGTCGCCGGACGGATCAGGCCGACCACGCAGCGCTCATCGCCAGTGGCGTGCCAATAATCTTCGTTCGCCGGCACATGCACAACTGCGCCCATCTCGCACCAAACCCCGTTGAAGATCATCCGGCCTTCCAGCACGACCACGATTTCGGCCTCGCTGTGGCTATGGGGTGCGATGTAGGAATCGGGCTCGATTTCCAGGAGACGAAAAAACGGATGCTGGTCATGGATCGTCATGCCTGCATGACGCCCGGCCACGACCGGCGCTGTGATGTCCCAATCGCTCGGGTTCACGATCGAAATGGCCATGGTCTCCCCTCCGGCTGTTACTTCGTTGCCCAAGCCTAGTCCGGGCGGCGCAGCACGTCCAGATTGAGTTCGCGTTGCCTGCCAATCCACACCGCCCGATGGGCGTGATCGGTGTAAGCGTCGCCGGTGTTGGGATGCAGAAACACAGTCGTCGGCCCGTGATTGAGAATGAGCCAGGGCGCCATTCTGGCGAACAGCCCCACATCGAACGCGATCTGGAACATGCTGGAGGGATGCGGCCCGACGGGTCGATCGTGCCAGCGACCGAAGATCGCCGTGGGAAACAGTCGCTCCATCTCGGCGCGCATCGCCTCAGCCGCCGACCGCGTGTCGACGTCGTAATAGATGTGAGCGTGATAACTCTCGATCGTGTCGTTCTGCATGATGGCCTCCGTCGCCAGTGTATGCGACGGCGGGCAGCGCGTCAGCCCTCACGCGAGGCAGCGCATCAGGTCGTCGACGTTCGGCAGATCTCCGAAACTCCGCAGCGCGCGTTCGGCGTTTTCGCGCGCAACGCGAGACAGCGACTTGTCAGCGCAGTCACGGAATTTTTCCAGCGCCTGTTCTGCTGTCATCGGCTTGTGCGGCGTGCCGAGCGCGTGCTGCTCACTACGTTCAAGGACACGGCCATCCTTCAGGGCGACGCGGATGCGCGCAGGCGCGCGGCGCGTGAGGTTCTCATCATCCGCCGATGGCGGCGCGCCGATCAGATCCAGCGATGGCATGGCGCGGCGGATGCGGGGTCGGCGGATCGCCTCGGGCGTGAAGTCGGCCAGCGTCACGCGCCCGGCGTCGAGCGCCACCATGCCGCAATATTGCATGCTGAACCGAGCCTGCATCTCATCGGCCGGATCGGGATACATCAAGTTCTGCTTCGCCGAGAAGCTTTCCTCGATTGTCACGGAAGCCACTGCATCGAGTTCAACGCCATGCTCATTTTTCAGCGCCAGCAGTCCGTCAAGCCCGCGGTGCGTGGCGCGGCAACAGGGATAGAATTTGTAGCCGAGGCCGAAGGCGTCGATCGCCAGCGGCGCGCCGATGCTGTCTGAGAGGCCGCTCCAGCCGGGCGACGTCTCGTCGCCGTAAATCGCCCGAAAGCCCATCGGAGCGTTGAGCGGATCGCGCCCCGCCGTCATGCCGGCCTCCGCCAGAACAGCGGCCTGAACGCCATTCTGCGCCGCCATGCCGGCGTGGAACGGTTTCGACATGCTGCCGAACTGCGCCTTCACGCCGGACGCCATGCTGACCGCGATGCCGATGGCGTTCGTAGCGCGTTTCGCGTCCAATCCCAGCAGCCGCGCGCAGGCGGCGGCGGCCCCGATGGTTCCGAACGTCGATGTCGGATGCCAGCCACGCCGATAGTGGCCCGGCCCGACGCCCAGCGAGGTGCGGGCGATGATCTCGATCCCCGCGATATGCGCGTCCAAAATCGCGCGGCCGGAGGCCTTGCGTTCCTCGCCGAGCGCCAGCAATGCCGGAACCAGAACGGCAGACGCATGCACGGGCCCGAGGTGGATCCCGTCGTCGTAGTCGAGCGCATGCGCCGCCATACCGTTGGCGAGAGCCGCGCAGGGCGCGGGCGCTTTCGTCGCGCGCCCCGGCACGGTGCAGGCGCCCTCGCCCCAGCTGGCGATCGCGCTGCGGACGGCGCGCGCGCCGGCGTCGTCTTGCCCCGCCAGCATGCATGCGATGGCGTCGCAGAACGCCATGCGGGCCTTCTCGCGCGCGACACCTGTTCCGCCGGACCAGTCGGCGATCCATCGTCCCATGATGGATGTGACGCTTTCAGCGCTCATGCGACGAAGTCCTCCGGTGGCGTTTTGGCTGGCGCATCAGCGAAAAATATCGCGAAAGATCCCCGCGTAGCGCGGCGCGAGCTGGGCGATCTGGTCGGGCGAGAAATAGATCGCCCGGTATTTGATTCCATCGGGCCGCAACTCCGCGTCTTTCGCTTTCGCGGCCGGATCAACCCCGATGTGGCCGTGCTGCGCGTAAATCTGCTGGCCTTCCGGCGAGACTAGAAAATCCATCAGCAGTTTGCCGGCGTTCGGATGCGGCGCGTTGACCGGTTGCCCGACGACGGCCAGCAGCGCCACTGCGGGCTCCATCGGAATCCACGAAATCGGCACGCCCTTGCCCATCGCGTCGGCGACCTGACCCGAAAATACATGCAGGGCGATCGGAAACTCGCCCGTCACGACCTGGTTGAGCGTCGCGGGCGAACCGAGAATCGGCGTGATGTTCTGCGCATGCAGCTTGCGCAGATAATCCATCCCCTTCTCCTCGCCGAATCTGTCGAGCACCGCGCCGATGAAGCCGCCCGGCCCGGTCATGGTGGGCGTCGCGCTCCACACCATTTTGCCTTTCCACCGCGGATCGAGCAGATCTTCGAACGTCTTCGGCTCGCTTCCTTTGGGAACGAGGTTCGTGTTGAAGGCTGGCGACAGCACGTAGACGTTGGTGGCGACCCAATAGCCGTTGGGATCGACGAATTGCGGCGCAAGGCGTTTCGCCGAATCCGGTTGCCATTTCAGCACCAGCCCTTCGAGCTTCAGCGACGGCACGCCCTCGGTCCCGTCGAACACATCGGCCTGCTGATTCCCGGCCTTGCCTTCGTTCGACACGCGCAGCGGCACTTCGGCAGCGGAATAGATGGCGAACTTCACCTCGACGCCATATTTCGCCCGAAACGCATCGGCGACCGCGCCCGGAAACGGCGCGCGCTGCGTCGTGTACCAGACCACCTGTCCTTCACGCTTCGCGGCGTCGACAAGAGCTTGATCAGCCGCGACAGCCGGCATGGCCGTCAAGGATAACAGTGCCGCACATGCGACTGCGCGCAACGTCATGGTCGTTTCGTCCCGTTTATGCCAGTTGTCGCCGCCTGACGCAGCGTTCGGCGAGTGTCGGCCAAATTGGCTTTGCTTGTCAAAGCCACAAGGCGCGGCAAAGTCACCGCGACGCGCTACGTCAGCGACCGCCTTTCATCACCGACTCGACGCGGGTGATAACGCTACGCGGGGTCTGCGCCAGTCTGGCGACGGAGGCGGCCGTATCCCGCCCGTTCATACTGTCGATATCGAGCTGCATCCGCTTCGCTTCTTCGACAAGATCGGGGTCTTTCATGGCCTTGTCGAATGCTTCGCGAAGCAGTTTCAGCCGATCGGGCGGCGTCTCAGGCGGCGCCGCGAATGGACGTCCAAGTTCGAGAGTTGCGTACATATACTCGAGCGCCTGGCGATTCTCGGGGGTCTTCGCTTCCTCAAGCGCATTGGGGACGTTCGGGAACCGCCTGTCTTTCGTCAGTCCGCCCTGAAACAGAGGCCTGATCTTGCCGGCGCTGAACGGTCCATACATCGTCGACATCAGGGTGTTCGTGTAAAAGCCGCAGCCTCCCATCAACTCGCCCTGCTCCATCGCCAGAATGCGATCGGGGATTCGTATGTAGCCCGGAATAACCTTCAGCTTCATGCCAAGAAGCTGGCGGTAAACCAACGGAAACGTATAGGACGGCGAACCGGCCGCCGACGCGCCGAACAACAGCTCCTGTTTGTAGACATCCGCGACTGACTGGATCTTCACGGTCTCATAAACAATGCAGGTGTCGTATTCCCGCGTCATGTTGCCGACCCAGGCGAACTTGACGCTGTCGAACTTGGCAGCCGTATCGCCATTGACCTGCAATTGCAGGGTGCTGCCTCGAATCAGGGCAAGAAACGTTCCGTCTTTCGCCGCCGTATTGAACGTCTGATTGGCGAGCGCCAGCCCGCCAGCTGCCGGAATATACTGCACGATTCCCGATGCGTTGCCGGGCAGATACTTCGGCAGATATCGCGCCAGCATGCGGGGCATCAATTCGTCGGCCGGATAGCCGATCGTGATGACGGGATGCGTGCGATAAAACTCTTCGGCTTCCGGCGTCGCGGCGGAAACTGAACCGACCATCGGCATGACCGCCGTCGACAGACTTGCGGCAACAAATGCGTTCGCGAGCGACAGTCTCAAAGCGATACCCTCCCCGGTTTCGCGGCTCTTCGGCGGCGATTTGCGCAAGCCTAATTCTACAGGAAATCGATGACAAGCCGTCACGACTTGCGGCTTCTTGACATACGGGGTGCAGAATCTACGCTGAGCTGAAATACGCGATGGCTGGAAATGCAAAGTTGGAGATATTCGCGCCCTTATGGTCGCGGGTGAGCCGTCGATGCACTCCGGTCACGCGATCGGAGGAAATCGGAAAATGGCCAGTGCACCGCAACATGGACCCACCGGGACGCAGGAACTGGCGCGATGGGCGCAAACTTTCTTCGAACGGACGCCGTCCCCGGACGCTGTCGCGCGCGTGAAATCCGTGGTGCTCGATACGCTTGGTTGCGCCATTGCGGGCCGCAACGATCCAACGGCCCTGAAGGCGATCGAGGTTGCGCGGGCGCAGGGCGGGAATCCAGATTGCACGGTCATCGCGACAGGGTTGCGAACCTCAGCCCCACTCGCGACCTTCGCCAACGGCGTGCTCGTTCGGGCTATCGAATTTAATGATTGCTATGCCGGACCTGGTCAGATCGGACATCCAAGCGACAACATTCCGGCCGCACTGGCGATCGCAGAACTACTAGATCGCTCCGGTCGGGACCTGATGCACGCGGTGATGCTCGGATACGAAGTATATGGTCGGATGCTGGACATCTCCGACTCGGGCGGCCCTTGGGATCACGTGTCGGTTTCGGCTATCGCGTGTGCGATCGAAGCGGCTGTTCTGATGCAGCTTCCTCCTGACAGGCTGGCGGAGACGATTGCGTTGGCGGCCACGCAGGGCGCGACCTCTCGCGAAGTTCGGAATGGACACATCTCCGCGGCCAAATCCACGGCGGGCGCAGTCAACGCACAGACAGCGATCCTAACCGCTTCTCTCGCCGCAGCCGGATTGGGAGGGCCGCCGCACGCGCTCGATGGGCCCACGGGATTTGTAAAGCAGGTGCTGCGCGCCGACGATTGTAAGGCGTTATGGACGCAGGAAAGTCCCGAGCGCATGTTATCCGTGTCATTGAAAGCCTATCCGTGTTTTGCACTCGCGCAGGGCCCGGTCGGAGCAGCGATCGCGCGACGCGAGGGATTTCCGGCAGATGCGATTGAAAGAATGTCACTGTCGTTCGCCAATTGCCGGCCGGTCAGTTTGCGAATCCCGGAAAAGTCCAACTGGTCGCCACAATCGCGCGAAGCTGCGGACCACAGCCTGCCTTATCTGACCGCAGTGGCGTGGATCGACGGGCGCGTGGATTTCGCCCAGTTCGGGGACGCCCGCTGGCTCGATCCGTGCGTCCAGGCGTTGATGCAGCGCATTGAACTTCACATAGATCCGACGCTGAAGATGGCGGCTCCGGGGGCCTATACGTTCCGTCTCGATCTCATCGCAAAGGATGGACGACGTCACGTCGAAGAGTTTTCCATTTGCCCTGGCCACGCCGACAACCCTCTGACATGGGACGAGGTCAAGGCGAAGTTCGCCGTCTGCGCAGACGGCGCGCTTTCACCAACGTCTCAGGCCGATATCATTGGGATGATCGAACGTCTCGATAGCCTGCCGTCGATCCGTCCATTGATGGCCCTGCTGGCCTGATCGATTCGCTAAGCAACGTGCACGTCAGGAGCGTGACGCCAGAGCATTCGGCGGGCGCTTCAATCCGAGATGCTCCCGCAGCGTCGAGCCTTCGTACTCGTTTCGGAACAGCCCCCGGCGTCGAAGTTCGGGCAAGACCTTCTCGACAAAGTCCTCGAGGTCGCCAGGTATCAGCGGCGGCAGAAGATTGAAGCCATCGGCCGCCTCGTTGACGAACCAGTCCTCCATCTGATCCGCAACGTCTTGTACAGTGCCCTTGATGACGAAATGCGATTTTGCCGCACAGGCGCGCAAGGCCGTCTGCCGCAGGGTTAGATTTTCCCGACGCGCATGATCGATCTGTTTCTGAAAGCCCCCAGGGCGCACCTTGCTGGTTGGCAGATCGGGCAGAGGGCCATCCACCGGAAAACCGGTTAGATCTGCGCCCATCAGGATGCCCAGTTGCCGGATTGCATAGGGCACGGGCAGCAGCGCTTCCAGACGCTCGTATTTTTCGTCGGCTTCCTGCCTCGAGTCGCCAAGATAGATCGTTACGCCGGGCAATATTTTCACATGATCAGGAATGCGACCAAAGCTCGCGATCCGACGGCGCATGTCGGAATAAAAGGCCTGTCCAGCCTTGATGTCCCCTTTGCTGGTAAAGATCACATCGGCGACGCGCGCGCCGAGTTGACGGCCAGGCTCGGAATCGCCCGCGACGACCTTTACCGGATGCCCCTGGATCGGACGCGGCACGCCGAGCGGACCGCGCACAGCGAAGTGCTTTCCGCGATGGTTCAGTCCATGAATCTTGGTGGGATCGAAGAAGTGCCCCGACGTGCGGTCGATGACAAAAGCGTCATCTTCGAACGTATCCCACAGGCCGAAGACCACATCGACGAATTCCTCGGCGCGGTCGTACCGGTCGTCGTGCGCCATATGGTCTTCGCGGCTGAAGTTCTTCGCATCATCCGGATTGCGACCCGTGACAATATTCCACCCCGCCCGGCCGCCGCTGAGGCGATCCAGCGAGGCCAGCATGCGGGCCACCGTGTAGGGCTCGTTCCAAGTGGTCGAAATCGTTCCGGCGACGCCCAGACGCGTCGTGGTCATTGCGAGCGCCGACAACAGCGTTACCGGCTCGAATCCGATCGACCGCGCCGTCTGACTCATCGTCTCGACATCGTCGAATCCTGGCGGAGACGTGTAGTCCGCGACGAAGATCATATCCAGCTTGCCACGCTCCAGGATACGCGCGCAGTCGATCCAGCGTTGAATATCGAGACCGGCATCCGCGTAAGCCTCTGGCCGACGCCATGCGGCGAGATTGTAATTGCCATCGAAATACATGAAAGCCGACAGGCTCATCATGCGCCGGCTGCGTTTGCGATCCGCCTGCATCGGCGCACCTCCCGGTATTTAGCCACGCGTCTGGGCTTCACACGAATGCTGCGCGGCGCATTGACGTTTGCGCCATGGTAGTTGCAGGACGCGAAGGGGCCAAGGGGTCTCCGCAGGGCGGGACGTTGCGCCGCACGCGACCGTGTATGCCCGGTCGGTCAGGTGGTGGATCGCCCGAAGAACGACTCGCCCGCCCGGTAGCGGCGCAGGTCGGACATATCCGGGCCGGGCAAGTCTTCGACGCGGCCGTCGAAGGTCAGTTCGAGTTGCACCCCGCTCGGATCGTAGACGAACAATTGCCAGAGCGTCGTGCCGGGGACGAGAAATTCGCGCCAGTCGATGCCGCTATCGCGAAACCGGGCGATGAAATCGTGATAACCGACGCCCGTTAGCGATACGTGATCGATGGCGGCGGTTCCGGACGGCGCCGCGCCGTCAGGCCCCAGCGCAGGGCCGCCCGCATAGATGTGGATGATCGCCGGCCCCATCGGGGTGGGGGCCGCGAGCCACGCGCCCGGATAGCCGAAGTCGGGACGCGGCGCTTCTGTTAGTCCGAGAACGCCGCAATAGAAGCGGATTGTCGCCGCCAGATCGTCGGTCTTGATGGCGATGTGGAACAGTCCCGTGATAACGCCTTTTTTCACGGCTTCCGCTCGCTCTGGTCGCAAGCTGCCGCGCTTCCCGGCCGGGCGTTATGGCTCATAGACGTTCTCGCTCTGCTGCCAGATTTTCATGCCTTCGAAATAAGCCGCCGAATCGTCGACGAACAGCTTCTTGGTCACGCCGTGAATCAGGCGCGGAATGCCGAACTTGATGCCGCTCAACCCGATCGACATGGCCCCCATGCTGAGGTTCGCTCCGTGGCTGAAATTGAACACCGACGCCAGCCATGGCGCGCACCCCGCCTGCTTTTCGAGCGTCTCGAAATTCGGCCCGAGATAGCAGGCGCGCAGCAGCCCGTCGTCGCGTTCGCTCTCTGGCGGGCTGAACACGTCGCGCCACAGGGCGATCTTGTCGACGTGTTCGGCAAATTCAGAGCGCAGTTCCATGCCGACCTTGTAGCCGGTGCCGAAAATGAGAAAATCAGCCGCGATGTCTCCATCGGCGGCGTGCACGAGCGGTCGATCGTCCTGCATTCCCAGTCCATGCCACGTCACGCCGGCGTGGATCGTCAGATTCGCGGCGCGCTCGGCGCGGGCGATCGTGCGCAACGGTGGACCGCCGCGAAATTTGCGCATCTGCCGCGTGAAGCGCCAGCGTTCCTCGATCGGCAAATCCGGGAAATGCGCCAGATAGCCGTTGAACTCGCCCCACGCCATCGCGTTGGCGGGGCGCAGCAACGGCGTCCGATGGTAGAGGTCGACGCGCTGCGCACCGGCTTCGGCCGCCAGAATCGCATTGTCGAATGCAGACGCGCCGCCGCCCAGAACCGCAACATGCTTTCCGGCAAGCGCTTCGAAGTCGATGAACTCGTGCGTGTGCGCCCATATGGATTTCGGAATCGACGCGACGTAATCGGGAACATGCCGGGCGCCATTGCCCTCAATGCCCGTGGCGAGAACGAGCATCTTCGCCCACAGCTTCCCGCGCACGCCGTGCGCGTCCTCGATCTCGACTTCGAGAAGGCCGGCTGTCGGCGATGGTCCGAAACGGATCATGCGGCAGCCGTTGCGCACCGGAATGCCAATGACATCGCGATACCAGTCGAGATAGCGCCGCCAGATGTCGGTTGGAATCTTGTAAAGCTGTTCCCACGACCGCAGGCCGTATTGCACTTCGTACCACGCGCGCAGCGACAGGCTCGGAACGCCGGACTCGATGCCGCCGACATCTTTCTGCGTGCGCAGGGTTTCCATGCGGGCGTAGACGCCCCACGGGCCCTCGCGTCCCTCTTCGTTTTCGTCGATCGCCAGAATATTCATGACGCGCTGCTGAATCAGCCCGAACGCCGTCGCGAGGCCGGCCTGCCCGGCGCCGATGATCAGCACATCGAGCGCTTTCGATCCATCAGGGGCGATCTTCGGCAGCACCCATGATTTCATCGGATATTGGATCAGATCGAGATCGCGGCGCACCTGCAATCCAAGCTCTTCCAGCGTGCGCGGCAATGGAATTCCGGCCAGAGCGAGGTCGCCGACCTCGGCCAGACGCTCCGTCAGGTCCGGCATGGCGGACGCATGCTGCACGGCGATCGGTTCAGGAGTGAGACTGTCTGTGCTCATCGCAAAGCCCTCATCGGGTCACCGGCCGGACCAGTGAACAAAGCGGCGCTCCGTCAGACTGAGAGACAGATTAAGTCCATAGCCGAGGATGCCGGAACAGAAGATCGCCGCATACATTTGCGGCATGTCGAACAGTTGAACGGACTCGAACACGCGCTGTCCGATGCCGTCCTTGGAGCCGAAGAACATTTCCGCCACGATCACCGAGACGAGCGAGATCGACACGCCCGTGCGCAGGCCGATGAAGGTCTGAGGCAGCGATTCGAGCAGGACCACCAGCAGGATATGCAGGCGCGACGCGCCCATGATACGCGCCGCCAGTACGCGCGTCTTGCGCGCATTCATCACGCCGTAGGCCGAATTGAAGATGATCGCGAGCGTCGCGCCGAACGTCCCGATGTAGACCTTGGTGCGATCATCGACGCCGAAGATCACCAGAAACAGTGGAAATACCGCGCTCGTCGGCGTCGAACGGAAGAAGTCGATCACGAATTCCAGCGATCGGTAGAGACGTTCGGAAGCGCCGAGCAGCACGCCAGTCGGAATTCCGATGCAGCTCGCCAGCGCGATCGCCATGAACACGCGCTGGATCGTCTTCAAGAGATCGGAGCCGATCTTGCCGCCAGTCAGCCCACTCCAGACATTCGCCAGCACAACGTTTGGCGTGGGCAGCAGCACGGGGTCGACAAGCCTGACGGCAACCGCGAAATACCAGATGAACAGGAAGCACACGACCCCGATCAGGGGCGTCAGGATCGAGACAAGCCGCGCGCGTCCGATCATTTGCGCACCTCGCGTTGAAACACGTCGAGGCAATGCGCCTTCACCTGCACATAGGCGGGGTCGGCCAAAGTGGCGTCGGTGCGCGGACGCGGCGATCCGAAGTCGACAAAATCCGCCACCTGCGACGGGGCGCGCGTCAGCAGCAGGATCATGTCGGCCAGATAGACGGCCTCTTCGAGATCGTGTGAGACGATGAGGGTTGTGGCGCCGATCTCCTGAAAGATGCGCTGCAGCTGCTCGCGCATGAACAGCGTCATCTCATAGTCGAGCGCCGAGAAGGGCTCGTCGAGGAACAGCACTTCGGGATCGATCACCAACGCACGGAGAATCGAGACGAGCTGCTGCTGTCCACCGGACATTTCATAGGGGTATTTGTTCAGATCGATGCGGATGCCGAGCCGCTCGACCAGCGCATCGACCTTGCGCTTCTGCTCCTGTCGGCCGATTTTCAGAAACTTCAGCGGATAGGCGATGTTGTCGCGCGCCCGCATCCACGGAAAGAGGGCCTCGCGATAATTCTGGAAGACATAGCCGATCCGGACGTCGCTGACCTTCTCGCCATCAAACAGGATCTCGCCGCCATCGAGCGGCAGCAAACCTGCCATCAGATTGATCAGCGTGCTCTTTCCACAGCCGTTGGGGCCGAAGATCGAGATGAACTTGCCGCGCGGAATATCGAGGTCGAATCCATTGTAGACCGTGTTCGTTCCGAACGTCTTGTGCAGCCCCCGCACGGTAATGTGCGGGCGTTTGAAGGCGCTCGGAGCCACGAACTTGCGCGGCAAGCCTCCGGGTTCGATCAGGGCGGTCCGGGCGGATATCGCCATGGCGGAGGCCTAAAACGTCTTGATATATTTCAGGATGTCTCCGCTCTCGGTCAGCGCGCCGATCTTCACCGCGAAGTCGAGATAGGCCTGCATGTTGGCCTTGTCCTTGGCCGAGGCGTCGCTCGTCATCGTGTAGAGAATCAGCGGAACGTCTTTCACGACATCCTCGGTGATCGGCGTATTCTTCAGCAGATACTTGCGGGCTTCATCAGGATCGTCGTTGATCAGCGCCACCGCTTTGCCCCAAGCCTGCGCATAGCGTTTGGCGACATCGGGTCGATTTTTGAGAAACGTTCCGGTCAGGGCTGCGCCGCCCACATAGGCGTTCGCCTTGGGATCGCCGAGCACGACCTGCGCGATCACGCCGCCCTGCAGGGTCGAGGCGACGCCGGCCTTCTTCATCATCGTCGCGCCCGGTTCGAGCGTATAGGCCGCGTCATATTGGCCCGAGGTCAGCACGTTGATGTGCTGATTGGGATCCATTGGATCAAGCTGATAATCGCCTTCCTTCAGACCCGCGAGCGCCAGCGCGGCCTTGGCCATGGAGATGTTGCCCAGCCCCGGCGCCGACAGGATGCGCGCGCCCTTCAGTTCCGACAGCTTGGTCGCCTTGTAGCCGGTGCGAACGACGAACTGTTCCATGCGGTGCGGATCGTTCTGCGCATTCATGGCGATCCAGTTGACCGCGCCGGGCTTCTTCAGATTGGCGTTCATCCCATCGATCGCCAGCACGGCGGCGGCGGCCTCGATTTGGTCCGCGATCATGGCGGTGATGACGAGCGAGTTGTCGACGATCGATTTTTGGTCAGGCTCGATGCCGAATTCCCGGAAATAGCCGCGCTGTTCGGCAATATAATAGGGCAGGTTCGAGCTGGTCCGATTGGCCGAAACAACCACCTTGTCGAGCGCAGAGGCGCTACCCGTGCACAAGGCCAAGCTTTGCAAGATGGTAGCCGACAGACAAATGCCGAGACGTCGCATGCCAGACCTCCTGAAGGGCAAAGCCCCATTGGCGGCGAGAAGACGAAGTCACGAAGCATGAAACGGGCCATGAGTCGTGGCGATGGACGAGAAAGCCAGAGGCAAGTCAGGGAATAAAACGCCCACGAGGCCGGTTCAGTCTTGTCCGGGGTTGAAAAATGGCGCTAACGCTGCGTCCTCAACCTGCTGCGCCTACGTCAGAAAATTGTGTCGAAGCAGTCGCCCGGATTGGAGGCCTTGACCGCAACAGTCTTTTGAATCACTGGAATGCGAAGACGTCGTTGAATTCCCTGTCGGCAAGCAGGCGCTGAGATGTCGTTCTCCCGCCTTCAGGTGCAACCCCGCATTGCAGCCAAGGCGACCAATGCACTAACATCGAACCGGATCGCCTCATGGGGTCAGGCCATTCCGGGAAATGGCGTAACCTCGACCTGAGAATTACAAGATGTTGAAAATCAAGAGCGCCCGGGATCTGGGAGCGGGCCTGTTGTTCCTCGCCATTGGCGCGGGCAGCTTCTGGTTCGGGCGAAAGCTGAACCTCGGCACGGCGGCCCGCATGGGGCCTGGCTATTTTCCGATGATGCTGAGCGGCCTCATCTGCTTCATCGGCCTGATCGTGGCCGGGCGGTCTTTCGTGCTGTCCGGGTTGCCGATCGAGCGGCCCCAATGGCGCCCGCTAACGCTGGTGATCGCTTCGATGATCGCCTTCGGGCTTCTGATCGAGCGGGCGGGGCTGGTGATCGCCGTTGTGGCTTTGATTCTGATGGCCGCGCTGGCCCGGCGCGAGAAGTTCAATTTCATCGAAACGCTCGGACTTGCGTTCGGTCTGAGCGCCTTCGCGGTTCTGGCCTTCGTCTATGGCCTTGGCCAATCGTTGCGTATCTGGTGGGGAAACTGACATGGATCTCGGTTTTCTCAACAATTTAATCGACGGGTTTGTGGCGGCAGGGTCGTTCAACAACCTCCTGTTCTGCCTGCTGGGGTGTCTGCTGGGCACGCTCATCGGCGTATTGCCCGGCATCGGTCCCATTCCGACGATCGCGATGCTATTGCCCGCGACTTACGGGCTCAGTCCACTCACGTCGTTGATCATGCTGGCCGGCATCTATTACGGCGCGCAATATGGCGGGTCGACAACGTCTATCCTCGTCAACATGCCGGGCGAGGCGTCATCCATCGTCACCTGCATCGACGGCCATCAGATGGCCAAGAAAGGGCGAGCGGGCGCAGCGCTCGGCGTTGCGGCGCTCGGTTCCTTTTTTGCCGGAAGCGTCGGAACCATCTTCATCGCCGCATTTGGACCGCCGTTGGCGGCTTTCGCGCAGCAGTTCAGTTCACCCGAATATTTTTCGCTAATGACTCTCGGCCTCGTGACCGCCGTCGTGATGGCTCATGGCTCGGTGGTCAAAGCCATCGGGATGATCCTGGTCGGCCTGCTGTTCGGCCTGATTGGCACCGATCTGCAGTCCGGCGTGCAGCGATACACGTTCGGCGTCGAGGAACTCTGGGATGGAATGGATTTCCTCCCCATGGTCATCGGCATGTTCGGCATCGTGGAGATCATCCGGAATCTCGAGTCCGGCGAGGCTGTTCGTCACGCCATGTCGACGCGTTTTCGCGATCTTTGGCCGAGTTTCAAGGACTTCCAGGACTCGTGGAGAGCCGTGCTGCGCGGAACCGGCATTGGATCGATTCTGGGAATCGTGCCGGGCGGCGGCGCCGTTCTGGCGGCGTTTGCGGCCTACACGGTCGAAAAGAAGCTGGCGCGCGATCCAAGCCGATTCGGCAAGGGCGCCATTGAGGGAGTCGCGGGACCAGAATCGGCCAACAATGCGGCGGCGCAGACGTCTTTCATTCCGCTGCTGACACTGGGCCTGCCGTCGAACGCCATCATGGCTCTCATGATGGGCGCCATGATGATTCACGGCATCGCGCCCGGCTCCGCTGTCATGCAGACGCGGCCAGACCTGTTCTGGGGCATGGTGGCCAGCATGTGGATCGGCAATTTGATGCTGGTCGTCAT
>CANJEY010000027.1 GCA_947472615.1 Beijerinckiaceae bacterium | reverse complement strand
CTGGCCGGCAGTTCCGCCGACAATCCGGATCAGCGTATCGCCGAGGACGTGAACCGCTTCATCGACGGCGGAGACGCCGGCTACGGCATCTATTCGTACTCGATCCTGCTGATCTCAACCGTCAGTTCGCTGGTGTCGTTCTCGATCATCCTGTGGAAGCTGTCGGATAATTTCACGCTGCCCGGCACGGATATCATCGTGCCCGGCTTCCTGTTCTGGGTGGCGCTGGTCTATGCGGCGATCGGCACGCTGGTGACCCATCTGATCGGACGGCCGCTCGTACGGCTGTTCTTCACCAAGCAGAAGGCGGAAGCGAATTTCCGCTTTTCGCTGGCGCGCATCCGCGAATACGAGGAGCAGGTGGCGCTGCTCGGCGGCGAGCCGGCGGAACGACGCGAGGCGATGAGCCGCTTCGACGACATTATCGGGAATTACTTTGACATCATCTCACGACAGAAGAAGCTGATCGCCTTCACCAGCTTCTACGGACAGATCAGCCCGATCATTCCCTATGTGTTTTCCGCGCCGTTCTACTTTCTCGGCAAGGTTGAACTCGGCGTGATGACGCAGACGGCGGGGGCGTTCGGCAATGTGAACGAGGGGCTGAATTTCTTCGTCACCTATTATCGTTCGCTGGCGGAATTCCGCGCCGTGCTCGACCGGTTGACCAGCTTCGACGACGCCATCGAGGCGGCGCGCGCGCTCGGTCAGACATCGCCACGGATTGCGATCGAACCGGGCGCTGCTGACAGCCTTAAGGTTTCGGGCCTGACGCTGGCGCTGCCGAACGGCAAACGCATCGTGGCGGTCGACGACCTGACGATTGCTCCGCGCCAATCGGCGATGCTCACCGGCCCTTCAGGTTCGGGAAAATCGACTCTGTTTCGCGCGCTCGGGGGCATCTGGCCGTTCGGGGCGGGCCGCATCGCCATTCCGGCGAACGCCAAAGTCATGGTGCTGCCGCAGAAGCCGTATTTCCCCAACGGGACGCTCCGATCCGCCCTCGCCTACCCCTCCGCGCCGGACGTCTACGGCGACGCCGAGATGCGGGCCGCGCTCGACGCTGCACAATTGCCTGACCTTAGCGGCCGGCTCGACGAGACCGATACGTGGTCGCAGCGCCTGTCGGGCGGCGAGCAGCAGCGGCTCGCGGTGGCGCGTGCACTGTTGGCAAAGCCCGACTGGTTGCTGCTGGACGAATCGACGGCCTCGCTCGATGAACCGAACGAATTGCTCCTGTATCGCGCGCTGGCCGAAAAGCTGCCGAACACGACGCTGATCTCGATTGCGCACCATGCCTCGCTGCGGCCGTTCCATCGCGATGTTCTGGCAATGCAGCCCGACGGCGCGGGCGGCTTTGCGCCAAAACTGGAACAGGCCAAACAACCGACCTGAGCGACGCGGCGACGCATTGCCAAGGCGCAAGCGAAGCCGCAGAATCATGGGGCGCGACGCGAAAATGCGTCCATCGACCGGAGGAAGTAGTGACGCCCATCCATCAGGCGCGAATCGAAGGCCCGAGCGCATGGACGCCGGCCTCCATCGGCGGCAAGGAGGGGCTGGTCCGCACCCTGACTGCGGCGCAGATCGCCGCGATCGATGAATTGCTGCGCGCAACGCGCCATCTGCGCATGGAAGATATTCGCCTTAGTGAATTCGATCATCCGGCGCTGACGCCATTTCTGTCCGGCATCCGCGACCAGATCATGCACCGCGAGGGCGCAGCGATCATTCGCGGCGTCGACGCCGACAAATATTCGCGAGAAGATTGCGAACGCATTTTCTGGGGATTCGGAACCCATTGGGGAAAGGCGGCTGTCCAGAGCGCGCGCGCCGACCGCATCGGCTATGTGCGGCACGAACCAAGCGATCCACGCGGATACCGCAGTTCGGATGAACTCGTGCTGCACACGGATTCGCGACCGATCATCGCGCTGATGTCGATCCAGAACGCCGCGTCCGGCGGCTACAGCCAGGTCGCGAGTTCGATGACGATCCACAACATCATTCGCCACGAGCGGCCTGATCTGCTGCCGCCGCTCTATGAAGGCCATCAATATCTGTCGAACGAGCTCGACCTGACGCCGTGCAAAATTCCAGTGTTTTCAGACGTCGACGGCGTCGTGACCTGCATGTTCTTCGAGCCGCACATCCGCAAGGCGGCGAGGAAGATCGGCCAAATCGACCCGTTGATGGACGAGGCGGTCCGCTTCTTCCGCCAAGTCGCGGACCGCGAAGACGTGCGGCTGCATTTCATGCTCGAGCGCGGCGAGATCATGGTGTGCAACAATTTCTCGGTGCTGCACGCTCGCACCGAATTCGAGAATTCGGCCGACCGGCAGCGATTGCTGCTGCGCCTGTGGCTGAATACGCCCGATGGCCGCCCGACTGTGCCGGAGGTGCATTACAAGAGCCGCGAATTCGACCGCATGTTCGACCCCGAATTCGCCGGCTGAACCACCGGTCGCTGCATCTTGTGTCGGGCGATGAACGGGGGCAGGATCGTCGCAAGCCGGCAACGGCAAACACGCCGCAGCCCATGATGCTGCGGACCAGGGGCGGAGGGAACAATGGCTCGCTTCTTCAAGGCCGCGGCCGCTGGACTGACAGCGCTCACCTGTATGGCGACGGGTGCGATAGCGGACGAAATTTCGGATTTCTATAAGGGCAAGACTGTCCGTATCTTCGTCGGCGCCTCTGCGGGCGGCGGCTACGATCTCGTCGCGCGCACGATCGGACAGCGGCTGACGGCCTACATTCCGGGCAAGCCGAACATCGTGGTCGAGAACGTGCCGGCCGCCGGCGGCCTTGTGATGCTGAACTCGTTCTACAACACGGCCGCCCGGGACGGCACCGCGCTGGCGGTGCCCACCAATGCTCTCGCGCTTGAGCCGAAGCTGAAGGTGCTGACGCGCGCCGGGGGCAATGCGAGTTTCGATGTCACGAAGTTCAACTGGCTCGGCACAGCGGCGCGGCAACCGCAGGTTTTGTTCTTCTGGCACAAGGCGGCCGTACAGAGCGTCAATGACCTGAAGACCAAGCAGACGATCATCGCAGCGCTTTCGCCCGGATCGGACAGCTACATCCTGCCAAACGTGATGAACAAGCTGCTGGGCGCGCAGATGAAGATCGTGCCCGGTTACGAGGGTCATGGCGACACGTTCGTGGCGCTCGAGCGCGGCGAGGTGCAGGGCTACAACGACAGTTTCGCGGGCCTCGTCGGCAACAAGCCCGACTGGATCCGCGACAAGCTGGTGCACATTCTCATCCAGTATGGCCGTCAACGTCTGCCGCAATTGCCGGACGTGCCGACCGCCATCGAGATCGTGCCAGAGAAGATCGACAAGGACGCTCTGGATTTCTACGCGTCGAAATACGATCTCGCCTACACGATGATCACGCCGCCGGGCGTGCCTGCGGAGAGAATCGTAGCGTTGCGCACCGCGTTCGACGAGACGATGAAAGATCCCCAGTATATCGCCGCCGCCAAGCGCATCGAACTCGCCACCAATCCGCTCAACGGCGCGGAGGTGACGAAGATCGTCAACGACATTCAGCAGGCGCCACAGAACGTCGTCGACCGCATGCGCGACCTGATGACGGTGAAGCAGAACTAGAGCAAGCGGAGCATCCCCGAATGGCGGCCAACACGATCATCGACGATCCACTCGCACCTGTCCCGATGCCCGAGCAGGCCCCGGCGACTGACGGATTCGCGCAATTGCCTGTTGGCCGCATCTGGTATCGCGACAGCGGCGGCGCCGGCGTCCCGATCGTGTTTCTACATCCGGCTGCATCTGGCGATCCGTTGTTGTGGGGCTATCAGCAGCCCTTTTTCGTGAAGGCAGGCTACCGGGTCATCACCTATGCGCGGCGCAGCTATTACAAGTCCGATCGCGCGCCGCAGGAGCATCCGGGCAATGCGGCGGAAGACCTGAGCCAGCTCCTGAAGGCGTTGAATCTGCCGCGCGCGCATATCGTCAGCTCAGGAGCGGGCGGCAGCGTCGCGGCCGATCATGCGTTGACGCATCCAGATCAGGTGCGCACGCTTACCGTGTCGAGCAATTACGCAGGCGTGCGATCCGGCTACATCTACGAGGCGGCGCAACGCGCCCGCGTCAAGCAATGGAACGAACTGCCGCGCTGGTATCGTGAGTTTTCGACGTCCTACATTGTGGCCAATCCGGATGGGCTCAAGCGCTGGATGTCGCTGCAGGAGGAAGCCACCAAGGGCAAGGGCATCGAGCAGGAATCCTACAATCTCATCGACGAAGCGAAGCTCGGCGACTTCAAGGTTCCAGTTTTCCTGCTGACGGGCGACGCCGATTCCTCAACGCCGCCATCGTTGATGCGGATGCTTGCGCGGCATATCCCGGACGTCGAACTGACGATTGTGCCGGAGACCGGCCATTCACCGTATTGGGAGCGGCCGGGCGTCTTCAATCACGCGCTACTGGATTTCCTGCGGAAACATTAGTCCAGGTTGGGCGGAGCGCGAGACGCAGCTTGAACCGCGACACGTTCGCCTCATATTGGCTGGCAGTTTCTCGAACACGAGCCAAAGATGCCGGACGATCCGAAAAGCCCGCAGATCGGGGCAGGCGAAGCGACGCCCATCGCGGCGTTCGACAATTCCTATGCGCGCTTGCCTGAGCGGTTCCATGTGCGGCTCAACCCGACGCCGGTGACCGCGCCCCGTCTCGTCAAGCTGAACGCGGCGCTTGCCGAGAGCCTCGGCCTGGATCTCGACCGTCTGCCAGATGAAGAACTGGCGCAGATCTTTTCCGGCAATCGCGTCCCGGCAGGCGCGGAGCCTCTCGCAATGGCGTATTCGGGCCATCAGTTCGGCGGATTCTCGCCGCAGCTCGGCGACGGGCGTGCGATCCTGCTGGGCGAAGTCGTGGACCGTTCCGGCGCGCGACGCGACATCCAGCTCAAGGGGTCGGGGCCGACGCCGTTTTCGCGGCGCGGCGACGGGCGTGCGGCGCTCGGGCCGGTGCTGCGCGAATACATCGTGAGCGAGGCCTTCGCGGCCCTTGGCTTGCCGACGACGCGGGCGCTTGCGGCGGTGACGACTGGCGAGGACGTCTATCGTGAGACGACTCTCCCGGGCGCGGTTCTGACGCGCGTGGCGTCGAGCCACATCCGGGTCGGAACGTTTCAGTTTTTCGCCGCACGCCGCGACGTCGAGGCGCTGAAGATTTTGGCCGATTACGCCATGGCGCGTCACTACCCCGACTATCGCGACGCAGAGCGGCCTGCGCTGGCCTTTCTGCAGGCTGTGGCGGAGCGGCAGGCGGCGCTCGTCGCGGGCTGGATGGGCGTCGGCTTCATCCACGGCGTGATGAACACTGACAATGTGTCGATCGCCGGCGAGACGATCGACTTCGGCCCCTGCGCGTTCATGGATTCCTACAACCCGGCGGCCGTCTTCAGTTCGATCGATGAAATGGGACGCTATGCGTTCGCCAATCAGCCACGCATCGCGCAGTGGAATCTCGCGCGGCTCGCCGAAACGCTGCTGCCGCTGATCGATGCAGATCAGAACAAGGCTCTGGAGCCCGCGCAGGCGATCATTCAGGCGTTTCCGGGTCTGTTCGAATCGCGCTATGTCGAAACGCTGCGCCGCAAGCTCGGACTGTTCACGCCGGGCGATGACGACGCCGTGCTGGCGTCCGACCTGCTCGACCTGATGCACGCGCAGGGCGCAGATTTCACCAACGCGTTTCGCGCGTTGTGCGACGCGGCGTCGCCGGGCCTCGGCGAGATCGCATTCGCGACGAAATTTGGCGATCCTGCCAGCGTTCAGCCCTGGCTGGCGAGGTGGCGGGCGCGCCTCGCGGACCAATCGCAAACGACTGACGACAGCGCGGCGCTGATGCGCAGCGCCAATCCGGCCTTCATTCCCCGCAATCATCGCGTCGAACAGGCGATCGCGGCGGCTGTCACGCGGCAGGATTTTTCGGTGTTCGAAGACCTGCACGCCGTCCTCAGCCGGCCCTACGAGGACCAACCGGGCAGCGAGGCCTATGCGGCCCCGCCCTTACCGGCCGAGCGCGTGTTGCAGACGTTCTGTGGAACCTGACGCAAAAAAGGCCCCGCAAGCGGAGCCTTTTCGTATCGGATACAGATTTGGATCACGCCGCCTGCGGCAGCGCGGCCTTGGCCTGATCGACCAGCGCCTTGAAGGCGGCCGGTTCGGTGATGGCGAGTTCCGACATGACCTTGCGGTCCACCGTGACGCCCGCCTTGGTCAGGCCGGCGATGAACACGCTGTAGGTGAGGCCGAGTTCACGCACGGCCGCGTTGAGACGCTGGATCCACAGGGCGCGGAAGGTGCGCTTGCGGTTCTTGCGATCGCGGTAGGCGTATTGCATCGACTTGTCGACGGCCGCCTTGGCGGCGCGGATCGTATTCTTGCGACGGCCACGAAAGCCTTTCGCGGCATCGAGGGTCTTCTTGTGCTTGGCGTGGGCGGTAACGCCGCGTTTGACGCGAGCCATGACTGATCTCCTGAACGAACTGAAAGGGGCGAGAGGGAACCGGGACTTCAGCCGTTGGGCAGGAAGTACTTCTTGATGTTGTCACCATCCGTCTTGAACAGGACGCTGGTGCCACGCAGGTTCCGGATCTGCTTCTTGGTCCGCTTGATCATGCCGTGGCGCTTGCCGCGCTGGGCGTACAGCACCTTGCCGGTGCCGGTGATCTTGAAGCGCTTTTTTGCGCCCGACTTGGTCTTTAACTTGGGCATTTTGCTCTCCAAAACAGACGGTTGCCCGTCTTTCGGGTTATGGCCGGAACGCCCCAGGGGCATCCGGTTCGCATCGGGATGAGCGAAAGAACCGCCACGGCAGCCCTATCAGCCGGGCGGTTCAGAGGGGCGTCTATTGGCAGAAACGCGCTGGCTTGGCAAGCACCGGACGGAAATTACTGAACCTTCTCGCCCGGATAGACGCCCCAGAGCTGGGTCTGGTCGATGAAGCCGTCGTAGCCTTCGCCCAGAATACGGCAGAAGCGGCCGTCGCACGACTTGACGCTGCCGATCACGCCCGGCTGCAGGCGCGCCGCCAGATCGTCCCCGCCGGCGCGGGCGTGCAGGATCATGAAGCCGTCCTTCTTCCACGGCGACACAATGGCGGTGCGGCGGCCCGACAGCAGCGACAGAAGCACCCAGCCCTCGACGCCCTCGGAATCGCGGATCTTGCGCCAGTTCTCGAATTCAGCGGTGATTTCGACCGGCAGGCCGGCGCGCTGGAACACCCACGCGGTCTGGTGATCCTTGGAGGGACCTTCGCGCAAATTGACGCGGTCCGACTTGAGGCTAACGTAACGTGGGATCGGCAGGCCCGTGGATGTGCCCAATTGCTGGGCGGCGGCCGGAACGGTCCCCAGCCCCAGAAGCGCTGCGAGCCCGAGCAGAACTGCGTTTCGGCGCTTTTTTGGAAGGATTTGGACCCTGCGGGCCTCGTGATCGACGTCTTTTACGCCTCGCCCCATCAGCATTTCAGCATTCTCTCCAACGCATCGGAAACCACCCGAATGGACTTGCGGGCCAAGACTTTTGGCGTCCTTGCCTTTGCCCTTCCGTCTGCTAGAGAGGCCGGGCGCATTCGGGGACGACGACGCTCGCTCGTCCATCTGTCCCCAACGAGGTTAAAGCTCGGTGAATGCAAGTAATTCCAGCTTCCACGGCGGGCGCGGCGAAATCGCCCCAAGCCGAGAGGACCGCAGGCAATGGGCAAGAAGAAGCCGCTGGTGGTGGTGACCCGGAAGCTGCCGGATGTCGTCGAGACGCGCATGTGCGAGCTTTTCGACACCAGACTCAATGTCGATGACAAGCCGATGAGCCCGGCGCAACTGGCTGAAGCCGTGCGCACGGCCGACGTTCTGGTGCCGACCGTCACCGACCGCATCGACGCCGGGCTGATCGCGCAGGCCGGCGAACGCATGAAGCTGATCGCCAACTTCGGCAACGGCGTCGACAACATCGATGTGTCGGCGGCGCTGAAGCGCGGCGTCACCGTCACCAATACGCCGGGCGTGCTGACCGAAGACACGGCCGACATGACGATGGCGCTGATTCTGGCGGTGACGCGGCGCATCGTTGAAGGCGCCCATGCGATTCCCTCAGGCGAATGGGCCGGTTGGTCGCCGACCTGGATGCTCGGCGCGCGCATCACCGGCAAGCGGCTGGGGATCGTCGGCATGGGGCGAATCGGGCAGGCGCTGGCGCGGCGCGCCAAATCCTTCGGCCTGTCGATTCATTATCACAATCGCCGCCGGCTTTCGGCCGCTGTTGAGGAACCGCTGGAAGCCACTTGGTGGGACTCGCTCGACCAGATGCTGGCCCGCATGGACATCGTATCGGTGAATTGCCCGCACACGCCCGCGACCTATCACCTGCTGTCGGCGCGCCGCCTGAAGCTTCTGCGGCCGAACGCCTATGTGATCAATACGGCGCGCGGCGAAATCATCGACGAGAACGCGCTGGCGCGCATGCTGGAAGCAGGCGACCTGGCCGGGGCCGGCCTCGACGTGTTCGAACACGAACCCGCCGTGTCGCCGAAGCTGCTGAAACTCGCAAAGGCCGGCAAGGTGACGCTGCTGCCCCACATGGGATCGGCCACGCACGAAGGCCGCATCGACATGGGCGAGAAGGTCATCATTAACGTGAAGACTTTCATGGACGGGCATCGCCCGCCCGATCGGATCCTGCCCAGCATGCTCTGATCAGGCGGCCGGAACCGCGAACGTCACCAGTTCCGCGCCCTCAACCACCATCTCGTCGATTCGGCACCGCACGGATTCGACGGTTCCGTCGAACGGCGCAGACAGCGTCAGCTCCATCTTCATGGCTTCAAGCACGAGCAGCGGCGCGCCTTTCTTCACAGCATCGCCAGCCGCGACCAGCACGCGCGTGACGCGCGACGGGATTGGAACGGTAACGCGATCCGATCCTGCAGCGTCTGAGTGCGAGGGCGCTAGCGGGTCGACGACACGGAGGATTTGAGACTGGCCACGGTCGAAGATCGCGATGTCGTGGCCGAACGAAACAGCGGAGAGCCCGCGCACTTCGCCATCGAGACGCAGACGCATGCGGGTTCCGTCGATGGATGCCCAGACCTGAAACTCGCCTTCTGGCGTCCTCAGCACAAATGCATCATCGGCGATTGAATGCACTGCGACGGAGAACCGTTCGCCGTCGTACTCAAGGATAAACGTTGTCGATCCTCTTGCGTTCATTCGCCACGAATCGAAGACCGCCCATGGCGACCAACGATCTTCGGACATGGCCGCTTCGTGTTCGCGCTCGCGGCGCAAGTCCGCGATCCGTCGCGCGGCGAATGCGGCGAGGGTCCAACGATCGGGCCCCGGAATTTCGCGCGGAAAAAGCTCCGTCCCATATCGTCCGATGAAACCTGTATCGAGATCGCCCGCCGCGTACGCCGGATGCGCGGCGATCGCGCCCAGCAGTTCGAGATTCGTCCGCACGCCCGCGACTTCATACTGCGCCAGTGCATCGCGCAATTGCCTGACCGCGTCCGGCCGATCATCGCCAAGGACGATCAGTTTGGCGATCATTGGATCATAGTTCGGTGAAATCTCGTCGCCTTCAACGACGCCGGACTCGACTCGGACATGAATCGAGTCATTCGGCTGCCGCAGATGCGCCAACTTGCCGATGGACGGCAGAAAGTCTCGCGACGGATCCTCCGCGTAAATGCGCGCTTCGATGGCGCAGCCATGCATACGTATGTCTTCCTGCTTCAGCGGCAGCGGTTCGCCAGATCCGATGCGCAATTGCCACTCGACGAGATCGAGACCGGTGATCATCTCCGTCACCGGATGCTCGACCTGCAGACGCGTATTCATTTCCATGAAATAGAATCCGCCATTCTCGACGATGAACTCGACAGTGCCGGCGCCCACATATCCAACCGCGCGCGCAGCCTTGATCGCAGCCTGCCCCATCGCGTCACGCATGGAGGCCTCCATGCCGGGCGCAGGCGCTTCCTCGATGATCTTCTGGTAACGGCGCTGAATCGAGCAATCGCGCTCGAAAAGTGAAATGCAGTTACCTTGAGCATCGGCGAAGATCTGGATTTCGATATGACGCGGCCGGGTCAGATATCTTTCTATCAGCAGACGTTCGTCGCCGAACGACGAAAAGGATTCCCGTTTGGCGCTCTCGATCGCGGCAACGAGACCTTCCGGCCGTTCAACGATGCGCATGCCTTTGCCGCCGCCACCCGCCGACGCCTTGATCAGGACCGGGTAGCCGACCGCGTTTGCCGCCGCCTCCAACGTGGCGAAATCCTGCGCCGCGCCGTGGTAGCCAGGGACCAGCGGCACGCCGGAGGTTTCCATCAGGGCCTTGGCGGCCGACTTCGACCCCATGGCGCGAATCGCCGCAGCCGGCGGGCCGATGAAGACTAGGTCGGCAGCCACGCAGGCTTCGGCGAAGCCCGCATTTTCTGACAGGAACCCATAGCCCGGATGGATCGCGTCCGCGCCCGTACGCCGCGCAGCCGCGATGATCCTGTCCTGCTCGAGATAGCTTTGCCGCGCCGGCGCCAGGCCGACGTGGATTGCTTCATCCGCCATCGCCACGTGACGGGCGCGCGCGTCCGCATCGGAAAACACCGCGACTGTTTTGACGCCAAGGCGGCGCGCGGTGCGGATGATGCGGCAGGCGATTTCGCCGCGATTGGCGATGAGGATCTTTCTGAAAATCCGATCCTCCTACATCCGAAACAGGCCGAAGCGCGTCGGCGGAACGGGCGCGTTGAGACTGGCGGAAATACTCAGCGCCAGAACCCGTCTGGTGTCGGCGGGATCGATGACGCCATCATCCCACAGGCGCGCTGTGGCGTAATAGGGATGCCCCTGCGTCTCGTATTGCGCGCGGATCGGCGACTTGAACGCCTCTTCGTCCTCGACGGACCACGTCTGCCCGCGCGCCTCAAGATTGTCGCGCCGAACCTGCGCCAGCACGGACGCCGCCTGTTCGCCGCCCATCACGCTGATGCGCGCATTGGGCCACATCCACAGGAAGCGTGGCGCATAGGCGCGGCCACACATGCCGTAATTTCCGGCACCGAAACTGCCGCCGATGATGATGGTGAATTTCGGCACCGCAGCCGTCGCAACCGCCGTCACCATCTTGGCGCCATCCTTCGCGATGCCGGCGTTTTCATATTTGCGGCCCACCATGAAGCCTGTGACGTTTTGCAGGAACACCAGTGGAATGCGCCGCTGGGCGCACAATTCAATGAAGTGCGCGCCCTTCTGGGCGCTCTCGGAAAACAGAATGCCGTTGTTGGCCACGATGCCGACCGGATAACCGCAGACGTGGGCGAAGCCGGTGACAAGCGTCTGGCCGTATAGCCGCTTGAACTCGTCGAATTCGCTGCCGTCGACCAAACGGGCGATCACTTCGCGCACGTCGTAGGGTTTGCGGCGATCGGCTGGAACGATCCCGTAGAGTTCAGCGGGATCGAATTTCGGCGGCCTCGGCGCGCGCAATGCGATGTCGATTTGCTTGCGGGTGTTGAGCGAACCCACGATGCGCCGCGCGATGCCGAGTGCGTGAGAATCGTCCTCCGCATAATGATCGGCGACGCCCGAGATACGCGCATGCACATCCGCGCCGCCGAGATCTTCCGCCGACACGACTTCGCCCGTCGCAGCCTTCACCAAAGGCGGGCCGGCGAGAAAGATCGTGCCCTGATTTCGTACGATGATCGATTCATCCGACATCGCTGGCACGTAGGCGCCGCCCGCCGTGCACGATCCCATCACGACGGCAATCTGCGCGATGCCGTCCGCCGACATGTTCGCCTGATTGAAGAAGATGCGGCCGAAGTGATCGCGATCGGGAAACACCTCGTCCTGATTGGGCAGGTTCGCGCCGCCGGAATCGACAAGATAGATGCAGGGCAATCGATTCTGCATGGCGATTTCCTGCGCCCGCAGATGCTTCTTCACCGTCATCGGAAAATAGGTGCCGCCCTTCACGGTGGCGTCATTGGCGACCACCAAGCATTCGCGGCCGTTGACGCGACCCACGCCAGCAACAATCCCCGCCGACGGGGCATCACCGCCGTACATGTCCCATGCGGCGAGCTGACCTATTTCGAGGAAAGGCGAGCCGGGATCGAGCAGCGCCTGAACGCGATCGCGCGGCAGGAGCTTGCCGCGCGAGACGTGCCGCATGCGGGCGGCCTCGCCGCCGCCGAGCGCAGCCAGATCAGCTTTGGTGCGCAGGTCGTCGACCAGCGCACGCATCGCTGCGGCATTCGCGGCGAATTCGTCAGAGCCCGTGTCGATGAGCGTTTCCAGCGCCGAAATAAGGGCCTCCCGAGCCTGCGCCGGAATCGACCAGCCGGGAGCAGATTACTATGATTCCTGGCCTTCGGTGGATGGAATTCTCAGGCGCGCCAGGGCGCGACGCGCTTCTCGATCCGGGCCAGAACCGACATGAGGGCGACAGAGGTGCCAGCCAGCAGGAACACGCCGGAGAACAACTTCGGCATGTCATAGGCTTCCGCCGAGAACCAGATCATGTTGCCGATGCCGGCGACCGATCCGAAGATTTCCGCCACCACGACCCCGGCCAGCGCGCGGCCGACCGCGATGCGCATGCCGGCGACGATGAAGGGCAGGGAATTCGGCAGCAGCACGGTCTTCACCACCTGAGCGTCGGTAGCGCCGAACGACAGCGACGCGTCGATCAGATCACGGTTCGTCGATTTGATTCCCAGCGCCGAATTGGTCGTCACCGGAAAGAACGCTTCGATAAAGATGATGGCGATCTTCGATGACAGGCCGATGCCGAGCAGCACGACGAAGATCGGCGCCAGGGCGATCATCGGCGTCGCGTAAAGCGCGCCTAGCCAAGGCTCGACATAGAATCCGATGCGCGGCTTCAGCGCGAGCAGGATGCCGGTCATCACCCCGAACGCGATCGCCGCCGTATAGCCGAAGATGAATGCGATGCCACTCGCCTTCACGTGCTTCCACAATTCGCCCGAGAGCGCCATCGTGTACATGCGCTCGAAGATGTGGGAGAGCGGCGCAAAGATCAGGTCGTTGTGAATGACGTAGCGGCCGAGCACTTCCCAGACCACCACGAGAATCACCAGTGACAGAAGGACCGCACGCCATTGCGAGCGGCCCTTCAGACTGTCCTGCATGGAGTCGGACCCCAGACTCATATCGCCGCGCCCCTTCGGGTTGATGTTCGATCGTCAGCTTTTCGGCAGTTCCTTGACCTCGGGCAGGCCGAGTTCGCGCAACGCCTGATTGAGATAGGAGAAATCGAAAATCTGCCCGAGCGGCGGCACTTCCGAATCCTTCAAGTAACCGCGCTCCTTAAGAATATCCAGGTTCGCGCGAATCGCGTCTTCTGGTGCGTAGCCATTGAACGACAGACGCTTCTCGGTGATATAAAACTGATACATGCGCACCGCCTGTTCCATGCCAAGCTCGCCGCCGCCCGCAATCTTCAGGTTCTTGGCGAACCATGCGGTCGCGGCTTCCTTGTTCGCAGGCTCTTTCAGCCATTGGCCGGCGCCGATAGACGCCTTGATGAGGCGGATGAACAGATCCCGGTTTTTCTCCACCCACTCCTTGGAAACGATGTCGACGCCGGATACATATTTCGGGACATATGTCGCTTCGTCTGCCACGACCTTGAATCCGCGCTTTTCAAGGTCGTAGCTGATCGGCGGAAAAGTCGGCAGCGCATCGATCTTGCCCGACAGCAGCGCGGCTGCGCGCGTATTGCCGCCGCCGGTGGCGACGAAATCATAATCCTTGCCGGGCAGCAGGCCGGCGCCGCGTTTCAGGATCATTTCGACAGCCTCGCTGCTGGCTGTCTGGATTCCGGGACTGCCGATGTTCTTGCCCTTGAAGTCCTTGAGATCCTTGATCGCCGGGTTGGCGACGAGTTGATAGACAGGGATCTCCGCGCCGACCGACCACACGATCAGGTTTTTGGCGCCCTTGTTCCATGCGTTCACCATGGTCGAGATGCCGGTGCACTCGCCGATGTCGATGTCCTTGTTCGAGACAGAGACCGGCGCCTGCGCCATGATCTGCATGACGTCTTCAAATTTGAGATTGTATTTCTCGCGCATGGCCGGAAAGGCCGGATGGCGCACCATACGCATCTTCAGGCAGAAGGGGGTTATCTCGCCATCGGCAATCGAGACCTTGATCGACTGTTGCGCAGATGCGGGTGTTGCGACGAACAACGGCGCAGCCAACGCGAAAGCAGACAGGCTGGCGGTCAGAAAAATCCTCATGACGCTCTCCCCGAATGTCTAGATGCTGGCGGCGGATTCGTCCTGAAATCCGCGCCGGACGTCGCTCTCGATAAGGTTCCAGAGCCTTGCGACATAGGCTTGGAATTCCGGCGTTCGTTTGGTGGCGATGTCGCGCGGCTGTGGCAGGTCGATCGACACGATTTCACGTACCGACCCCGGCCGCGCCGACAGCGCGATCACCCGATCGGCGAGAAACACCGCCTCGTCAAGCTGATGGGTGACGAACAAAATCGTCTTGCCCGTCTCGCGCCAGATGCGGAGCAGTTCGAGTTGCATCAGCTCGCGCGTCTGCGCGTCCAGCGCCGCGAATGGCTCGTCCATCAGCAACACGTCGGGCTCGACCGCGAGCGCGCGCGCGAGATTGACGCGCTGGCGCATGCCGCCCGACAATTGATGCGGGTAATAGTCCGCAAATCCGCCGAGACCGACGAGTTCGAGATATTTGCGCGCCGCCGAACGCCCATCGGCTTTCGGCACGCCGCGGAGGTCGAGTCCATAGGCGACATTGTCGATGACGTTGCGCCACGGCAACAGCGAATCCGTCTGAAACACGAAGCTGAGCTTGCCGCCGGGGCGCTCGATCTTCTCGCCGTCGATCAGCACTGCGCCGGACGTCGGCGCGATCAGATGATCAATGATGCGCAGCAGCGTCGTCTTGCCCGATCCGCTGCCGCCCACGATGGTGACGAATTCGCCGGGCCGCACGTCGAACGTGATGTCGCGGAGAACCGTCAGCGGTTCGCCACCCACGCCCTTGTAGGCATGGCCGACGTTCGAAAGCCGAAGCTTTGCCTGGGACTTGACGTCGGTCACAGGTGAAATCCGTTGCTCATCGCCACGTCAGGCCCGTTCACAGACGATGGACGAAGGGCGGAACTGCGGCAGGATCAGATTTTCCTCAACATCCGAGAAGACGACCTCGACCGGCATGCCGATCTTCACATCCTCTGGCCTGCAGCCGATCACGTTGCTGCCGAACATCGGGCCTTCCTCGAGTTCGATGAGCGCATATACGTAAGGCGCTTCGAACGCCGGCGTGAAGGCCTTTCGATGGACGTTGAAGGCGAAGACCTTGCCGCGGCCGGACGCTTGTTCCCATTTCATGTTGCCCTTGAAGGGCTCGTTCGCATGAAAGCGGCAGTAGGCGGCGGGCCAGTACCAGGCGCTGCAGGTCTGGCATCGCATCAGCTTGAAGCGCCGCTCCTTCACGGCGTCCCAGAAGGGGCGGATGTCTTCGTTGATATTGGGGCGAGGGCGCGGAACGGTCGTGGTCATCTCGAAGATCCGGTCAGTGGAGTTTCAGTCGCGGCCGAGTACGAGCGTCGCGTGCGTCGAACACATGCCGGGCGAGACGATCTCGCCACCATGGCCGCTGGCGATGCCGACGCGGGCGTTCGGCACCTGACGCGCGCCCGCTTCGCCGCGAAGTTGGGTGATGGCCTCTGCGATGTGCGTCAGCTCGCCGAAGTAATAAGCCGAGAGAAGGCCGCCGCTGGTGTTGATGTTGATCTTGCCGTTCGGCCCGATGCCTTCAGAGGCGATGAAGGGCCCGCCTTCGCCCTTCTTGCACCAGCCGTAATCCTCGACTTGGAACAGCACTTCGCCGGTGAAGCAATCATAGAGGCCGGCAAAATCGACGTCGTCGATCGTGATGTCGGCCTCGCGGAACGCCACTTCCTTGGCTGTTTTGACCGCGAGCCGCGTATAGTTCGCCTTCTCCCACCAGAGGCTTTCCATCGCCTCGCCTTGTCCGGCACCCAGAACATACACGGGCGGCTTCGCGAGATCGCGGGCGCGCTCCGCCGTCGTCAGGACGAACGCCATCGCGCCGTCGTTGATCATGCACATGTCGAGCAGCCGATAGGGTTCAACCACCATCGGGGAGTTCATGTAGTCGTCGAGCGTCAGCGGCCGACCGTGGAAGTGCGCTTCGGGATTGAGCTGCGCCCATTCGCGCTGCGCCACCGCGATCGCGCCGAAATGCTCGGACTTCGTGCCGTATTCGTGCATGTGGCGCGAGGCGAAGAACGTGTGGTGACTCACAGCCGCGAGATCGCCGAACGGTTTGCCCCAATGGCCGATCTTCTCGATCGACCGGATTCCAGTCTTCTCAGGCCCACGCGACCGCGACCAGTCCTTCGCGCCGTAGGAAAGCACGACGTAATCCGCCATGCCCATTTCGAGAAACTTCGTCGCCGCGACCGTGCCGAGAACGCCGCCTGCTCCACCGCGTCCGATCGAAAAGAACATCTTGCAGGGGAGGCCGAGAATACGCGGAAAGTGATCGGTCTCCATCGGCGGCGATCCCGATCCGGGAGCCAGCATCAGATCGACGGCGCCGTTCACCTGGGACGGATTGAGGCCCGAATCCTCAATCGCCAGTCGCGCGGCTTCGGCCTGCAGCGATCGCTGGCTGTGTTGC
Organism: Beijerinckiaceae bacterium; assembly: GCA_947472615.1. Classification (GTDB taxonomy): domain Bacteria; phylum Pseudomonadota; class Alphaproteobacteria; order Rhizobiales; family Beijerinckiaceae; genus Terripilifer. Next base: position 3,759 of record CANJEY010000027.1, on the reverse strand, counting down.
GGAAACCGCCCGGCGAGCAAGCCCATGCCCACGATGGCGAACTTCTTGTTCAACGACTTCTGCAAACCGTGCGCTCCCCTGGACGCATATCATTTTCATTAACCATGCGGTCTTTCCGGAAGCGTGTCAATCGCCGGGGCGCGCGGCGCGTTTCGTCCCGCGAAATCCAACGAAGCCTTGTGCGGTAAGGTTAAAACCGGATTTTGCGAGCAGTCGGAGCTCGACCGAATTAAGACTCTGTAAACCACGCGCGCGTGGTCGAAGCATTCGGAGCAGAGAGCATGAAGTCAGCAGGCAGCACAGCGCGCTCCCCGGCGTCGGGCGCAGCGGAACGCTTGTTCGATGTCGCTATCGTGGGCGGCGGATTCGGCGGCGTGACAGCCGCGATTTTGCTCGCCCGCAAGGGTTTGAAGGTTGGGCTGATTGATCTTCACCCGGTCTATCCGCCGGATTTTCGCGCCGAGAAGATCGCCGGCGATCAACTCGAACGGCTGCGCGCCAATGGGCTGCTGGACTGCATCGTCGGCGCCGCGACGCCCGTGAAGACGATCATCAACGCCCGTCAGGGCCGGGTGATCGACGAAAAGGAAATCGACGAATACGGCATGTTCTACCCGGACATGGTGCGCGTGCTGCGAGACCAATTGCCGCCCGAGGTGACGTTCATGATCGGCCGCGTGATGGAAGTCCATAACAGCGCCGACATGCAGCGTGTGGTCCTGTCCGATGGCGCGCAGGTGAGCGCCCGTCTGGTGATCATCGCCACCGGCCTTGGCGACGCCTTGCGGAAGTCGCTCGGCGTGAGGCGGCACGTCCTGCGCGATGCGCACTCCCTGAGCACAGGCTTTTCGATCAAGGCTGCGGACGATCATCCATTCCGGTTTTCCGGCCTCGCCTATTATGGCGACCACCCGTCCGCGCGCCTCGATTATCTGAGCGTTTTCCCGATCGGCGAGGCGAACCGCGTCAATCTTTTCACCTATCGCGACTACAGCGACCCATGGGTGAAAAAGCTGAAGGCGAACCCGCGCGAGGCGGTCTACGAGTTGATTCCGAAAGCGCGGCGATTCCTGGGCGACTTCGAAATCGTCAGCAAGGTCGAATTTCGCGTCATCGATCTGATGGTGACGGAGAGTTATTTGCAGGATGGCTTCGTGCTGATCGGCGACGCGTTCCGCACCTCCTGCCCGGCGGTCGGAACCGGCCTGAGCCGCCTGCTCGCCGACGTCGATCGACTTTGCAACGTGTATGCGCCGCAATGGATGGCGACGCCCGGCATGGGCAGGGACAAGCTGGCGCAGTTCTACGACGACGCGGACAAGAAAGCTGTCGACGCGAGTTCCGCGCATTCGGCTGAATATCGGCGCTCGTCGACGATCGGACAGGGGCTGCGGTGGGAGGTTCATCGGCGGCAGCATTATCTGCGCCGCCGAGTGCGCAATTGGCTGCGCCGCGTCACGCCAAAATCGCGCGCCGCTTGAACCACTGACTTCACGAATCAAAAAGGGCGGCCGCAGGGTCGCCCTTTTTTTGTCTCGCGTCGATCAGGCAGCGTCAGCAGGCCGCAAACGATTTCGGACGATGGCGCGGAAATTTGACGAGAAGGCCTGCGCTGTTCCGAAGATGGACTGCGCCCTCACGCCGGAATACAGCGCGCGCGGCGTCGCGGCGAAATCGCGCTTGTAGGCCTCGTCGCCGATGGTGAAGTCGAGGTAGTTTTCACCCGATGCGATCATTTGCGAGATCGCGCTGTCAATCGCCACATTGCCAGGCGAACAGCTTTTCCACTTGCCGCCCTGAAGCGTCGACATAAGCAGATAGCGCTGTGCGCCATGTCGCAACGCGAACATGGCCGCGACGATTTCACCGTCGACTTCGAGCGCCGAAAGATCGGCGAAGCCCGTGCGGCACGACGTCAGGACGATTGTTTCGTAAAAGGAGCGGTAGGTTTCGTCTTCGAGAATGTTTCGACGGCCGAGTTCGGCGAAGCGTGCCGCGCGCTGGTCGCAAAGCGCCTCGAAAATCCGTCTGGCTTCTGCTTCCGTGCCGGCGGAATAGAAGTCCACCTTGCCACGGCCCGCGATACGTCGCCGCTTGCGCTGCAATTCCTTGCGGAACGTCAAACCCAGCACCGACGAGTCATACGTGGCGCGCGTCGACGGAAGCCCAACGCCCCAGGCGCGATAACTCATCTGCCGGAACATCTCGTGACCGGCGAGAGGATTTGGACCTTCGCCGATATGACCGGGCATCTTGTCGAACCGGACAAGATCGGCGGACGGAAGCGCCCGATACAGACGGCGCAGGATCGCCGACAGTTGGGATTCGTGGATACAAAGGTCTTTCGCCACCAGCGGCGCGTTGTAATCGCTGACGCCCATGTCGGCGAATTCGATCAGCGAAAGACGTCCTTCTCGGCGACGACATAGTGGAAAGAACATCAGTGGTTCGCGGGTCTCGGCGTCCGCCACCGTGGCGAAGACGGGCGTTGCGCCATGCGCGGCGCCTATAATGCGATACCAGGGCAGAAGCCACGCGTATGTCTGGAATGGCGTCGCAGACCCATGCCGTTCGAGTTGCTGCCAAGCGGGCGGCAAGCGGTCGAGCGAGGTTCCAATTTCGACGCAAAACGAGCGACGACGGCCTAGCGCCGCGCTCAAAAGTGTTTGCGGCTCTCGCCGCCGGTCGACGCCAGCGGATGTCCGCAGGACCGAATCCGTCATCTCGATTCCCGTCGCAAGTCCCTCCGGCAAAATGCCGCAGTAAGAAATTAGCAAGCATTCCGCAGACTGGCGTGGTCCTTCGTCGAACGTGGTGAATTGGCGACGCGCTCTGGATCGCCCGCGGCTTGTGCGATAGGGTTCGTTAGCCCTCCCGGACTTTGCTGTCGCAAACGAATTGTCGATGAACCGACCCGCGCACGATCAAATCCACTATCTCTACGAGCAACCGCCCGCGCATGGCGCGGCGCATCAGGTTGCGCCGGGGCTGTTCTGGGTGCGGCTGCCGCTGCCGCTGGCGCTCGATCACGTCAACGTCTGGGTCGCCGACGATGGCGACGGCTGGACGATCGTGGATTGCGGGCTCGATACCGAACCGGCGCGCGCCGCATGGGAAGCCTTGCAGAAAGGCCTGTTGTACGGGCGCAAGGTTCGGCGCCTTGTGGCGACGCACGGCCATCCCGATCACATCGGTATGGCGCGCAGCATCGTCGGAAATCAGACCGCGCCGTTTGTGGCGACCGCCATCGAATGGGAAACGGCTGTTCGCGCCCATGCGGAGGCCGGGCTGGAGATTCCAACCGCGCAGGTCGAGTTCCTCGTCCGGCATGGATATTCTTCGGAAGCGGCCGCCAAGCGGTCGGGCTTCGGCCGCATCATCGGGCCGCTCATGCCAAGTCCGCCGCCGCTCGACGAAGTGATTGCAGATGCGCAGATCATCCGCTTCGGACAGCGCGACTGGCGCGTCATCATCGCCGGCGGCCATGCGCCCGAGCATGCGTCGTTCTATTGCGAGGCCGATCATATCCTGATCGCGGGCGATCAGATTCTGCCGCGCATCACGCCGTTTATCGGGGTGAATTTCCGCGAGCCAGAGAGCGATCCGCTGCATACCTATCTTGAATCGCTGGCGCTGTTCGATATGCTGCCCGACGACACGCTGGTGCTGCCCGGCCATGGACTGCCGTTCCGGGGATTACCGCAAAGGTTGCGGCAATTGCGCGACCATCATGACGAGCGTCTGGCGAAAATCGTCACG
>CANJEY010000026.1 GCA_947472615.1 Beijerinckiaceae bacterium | reverse complement strand
GCTGTTCAAGGATCGCAGCGGCAAGTTCGGGTTGATCGGCGAATCCTGCCCGCATCGCGGCGCGTCGCTGAACAACGGCATTCCACAACAGGACGGCCTGCGTTGCCCCTATCATGGCTGGAAGTTCGATCATGCGGGCGTCTGCACCGACATGCCGAACGAGACGCGCCACGCGCTGAAGGACAAGAAGGTCACGGCTGGCTATCCGGTGCAGGAGCTCGGCGGGCTGCTGTTCGCCTATATGGGGCCTGATCCGGCGCCGCTGCTGCCGCGCCTCGACGGGCTGGTGGCCGAAGGCGTCATCCGCCACGTCGGGGTCGCGACCATTCCGTGCAACTGGCTGCAGATCATGGAGAACTCGGTCGATCCCGTGCATGTCGAATGGGCGCATGGTGCGCTCTACGAATTCATTCACGAGGCAGAGGGTCTGAAGACCTCCTGGACGCGGCCGCACGCCAAGATCGGCTTCGACGAATTCGAGCACGGCATCATCAAGCGCCGCCTGCTGGTCGGCCAGAAGGAAGATTCGCAGGACTGGACGGTGGGCCATCCGCTCGTGTTCCCGAACGTGCTGGCGGTCGGCACCGGCGGCGGAGAATGGCAGCAGTACACGTTCCAGATTCGCGTGCCGGTGGACGACACGAACACGAAGCACTTCTGGTTCCACGCCTATGTGCCGCCCGCCAACGCCACGGTGCCGCCGCATCTGTGGGAGCGCACGCCCGTCTTCGACGTTCCGTTCGTGGATGCGCAGGGCAATTACCTGATCGACTTCGTGCACGCGCAGGACATCATGAACTGGGTGACGCAGGGACCGATCGCCGATCGTTCGCGTGAAAATCTCGGCGCCAGCGATCGCGGCCTCGTGGTCTATCGCCGTCTGTTGCAGCGCGAGATGGAGAAGGTCGAGCAGGGTCTTGACCCGATCAACATCATCCGCGATCCGGCGAAGAACGAGGTCATCAATCTGCCGCTCGAGAAGAAAGGCAACATGGTCGCCAACGGTTTCGAGACGACGCTGACGACGCATATGTCGAGCTTCTCGCCGATCGCGAAGGATCTGATCGAGGTCTTCGCCAGCGCGGATCGCAACAAGAAACTCGCGCCGCAGCCGGCGGAATGAAATGGATCCGCGATCGGAGAGAGATGCGATGAAGATCGAAAAGGTCGACGTACTGCCTTGCCACATGCCGCAGTCGGACCCCAAGTGGCGGTTCTCCATTCACGCCAACCGAATCTCGAAAGGCTGGCTGGTCGAGATCACCGCCGATGACGGAACCGTGGGCTACGGCTATGCGTCCGCTACGCGGCACATGGGGGCGAACAGCGAGGGCCTGAAAGGCACGCTCGACGATTTCGCACGATTGTTAGTCGGGCGCGATCCGTTCGACATCGAAGACATACTGGCGACGCTCGATCATCATCTCAAAGGCATGAATCAGGCGAAAGCCGCGATCGACTGCGCGCTGTACGAGATCGTCTCGCGATCGCTGCGCATCCCGCTTTACAAGATGATCGGCGGCAAGCGCCGCACGGAGCTTCCAGTGATGCGCGTGCTGTCGCTGAAAAAACCGGCCGAGATGGCCATGATGGGCCGGAAGCTCGTCGACGCCGGCTATAAGCATATCAAGATCAAGGTCGATGGACGCTGGGCGCTCGACGCCGCGCGCGTCAAGGCGATCCGCGAGGAAGTCGGCTCCGACATCCGGCTCATCATCGACGCCAATCAGGCCTACAAGCCGAAGGACGCGATCCTGCTCGCCACCAAGGTCGTCGACTACGGCGTCGAGATCTTCGAGCAGCCGTGCAAGTCCGACGATTACGCCGGCCTGAAACTGGTGACGCAAAATTCGCCGATCCCGACCGAAGCCGATGAAAGCGCGGGTTCCGTGCATGAGGTGATGCAGCTCGTGACGAACCGCATCGTCGACATGGTGAGTCTCAAGGTTCCGAAGCTCGGTGGATTGCGCAACACGATTGCGGCGGCGCGCATCTGCGAAGCGGGCGACATTCCGTGCCGCCTAGGCGCGCATGTCGGTCCGCGGCTGCTCACCGCGCAAGCGATGCACGTTGCGGCGAGCCTGCCGAATCTGAGTTTCGCCTGCGAATTCGGCGAATTCGTGCGGTTGCAGAACGACATCACTGAAGGCGTCGAGAATGTCGACGGCTTCGTGCGCGTCACCACGGAGCCGGGTTCCGGCGCGCGTCTGCGCGCCGACGCGCAGATTCAGATCGAAGAAGCAGAAAAGACGGAAGCGGCCGGCTGACGCTGCCGCGAGGAAACGACGGAGCATCGAAGATGAGCACGAAGGTTTCGGGCCTCGCGCCGCGCGTGGGTTTTGCGGCGATCCTATTGTGTGGCGCGGCGACAGCCGCGCAGGCGCTGACCAATCAGGAGATCTTCAATTATCGTGGCCCGGATCGCCAGAAGTTGCTGGAAGAGGGCGCGCGGCGCGAAGGCACGGTGGTTCTCTACTCGGCGATGATCGTCAATCAGGCGCAGCGGCCGCTCGCCGAGGCGTTCCGCAAGAAATATCCTTACATCGACATCAAGTACTGGCGCGGCGACGACAATCAGATCGTCGCCAAGGTGACGGCGGAATCCCGCGCCAACTCCTTCGTGGTCGATGTCGTGGAAGGCAGCGGCGCAAGCGGCAACATGGCTGCGTCGGGCATCTCGCTGCCGTTCTGGTCGCAATATTCGGAGGTGCTGCCAGCTGAAGCCAAGAGCCCCAAGGGGCTATGGGCGACCACCCGCTATCGCTACATCGGCCTCGGCTACAACACGAAGCTGGTGAAGAAAGAAGACGCGCCAAAATCCTACGACGACCTGCTCGATCCGAAATGGAAGGGCAAGATGTCCTGGGCGATCGGCTCGGACGCCAGTGGCGCGATGATCGTCATCACCAGTCTTCGCACCGCATGGGGCGACCAGAAGGCCGAGGATTATCTGACGAAACTCGCGAAACAGGACGTGGCGCCGCGGGCGATGAGCAACCGCGCGGTCGTCGACCGCATGATCGAGGGCGAATTCCAGATCGGCATCGGCATTTCGGCGCATCATCCGATCATCAGCGCCCGCAAGGGCGCGCCATCGGACACGGTGATGCTCGATCCCACGCCCGCGCTGAACGACACGGTTCAGGTCGTCGGCGGCTCGAAACATCCGCACGCCGCCATGCTTCTCGTCGACTTCATCCTGTCGCCGGAGGCGCAGACGCTGTTGCAGGAGGCGGAATATTTCCCCTCCAATCCGAATGTCGAGCCGGCCGATACGCTGAAGCGCATCGTGCCGCGCAATTCGGGCGTGCCCGCCGTCGTCATCACGCCCGAACTGCTGCTGCGCGAAACGGCTCCATCTGCGAAGATGTTCGAGAAGCTGTTTAAGTAGGCTTGTTCACTCGCCGACCGAGTCTTTCAGCACCTTCTTGATCGCTGGGTCGATGTTGCGCATGCGCTGGAACAGCGGCTCCAGTTCGGCCGCGCGCACGAGATCGGGGTCTTCGCCGGTGACGCGCCGGTATTCGGCGACGAATTCCGGATCGGCCGCAACGCCGTCGAAGCCCTTGCGCAGGTCCGCGACAGCGTCGGCAGGCGCGCCCTTCGGCAGCACGAGGCCGCGCTGGAACTGCGTGCCGATGTCGGTCATCATCAACAGCGCCTGAAACTTCGGTCCTGACGGCGACTTGCCGAAGGCTTCCTTGTAGATCTTGTCGAACGACAGGATGCCCTGTTTCTCCAGCGCCGCGCTCGGCAGCGGCGATCCATCGGGCGCAATCGCCGGATAGTGGAAGATCGGAATGCCGACGCCGCTCTGGATGATCTGCGGGATCACCTGGGTCTGATAGCCCGGCATCGAACTGCCGGAGAAGTTCACCTCGTTTTGCAGCATCGCCTTGTTGATGTCGGCGGTGCCGGGGAAGCCGGTGACCATGGCGTACGGCACGTCCATGATCTCGAGCGCCAGCCGCAGGCGCGTGTCGTGCGAGGCAGACCGGCTGTAGCCGCCCACGAACAGCTTCTGCGCCTTGGCGATGTCGGCGGGCTTGTTGATGCCGGGCGGCGTGTCCTTGCGGGCGTAAGTGAGGCTCCAGCCGCGCGCGCCGCCGACGATGACGAAATCGTAGATCTTCACCTTCAGCGCCGGATCGTCGATCAGCGGTCCGATCGCCCCGACGGTAAAATAGCCGGCCGCAAAGCCGTCGGGCCTGTAGCTGATGCCGAGGCCCAGCAGGTTCATGGCGTTGAAGCCGCCCGCGCCCGGTACGTTCTGGATGATGACGTTCGGATTGCCCGGAATGTGCTTGGGCAGATAGCGCTGATAGACGCGCGCTTCCGTGTCGGCGTTGCCGCCGACGCCGTAATTGACGACGAGCGTCAGCGTCTTGTCTTTATAAAATTGCGCCTGCGCTGTGGCGGATGCGAACAGGCTGGTCGCGGCGGCGCAAACGGCCGCCATGTATGAAAATGATTTAATTTCGCTCCTCCCGAGCGGACGGCGGATGCGGCGACGTTGTGTCGGCCGCGCCCGCTCGCCGATAGCGAATTATTCCACAAAGGTTTCGAGCAGTTCGAGCGGATCGCCGTACTTGCGGGCTTCGGCCACGACCTGGTCGTCGCGCAACGCCATCAGGAAGCCGTTGTCGATCAGCATCGTGTTACCGACCTTCACGGTGGCGTTGAACATCACGCAATCCTGATGGGTGTGGGGCTCTTCCCAGCGCGGCACGCGGCGCTGCAGATAGGGCGAAGCGCGATTGCTGTCGGTGCCGAAGTGCAATGCGCCCGGCGCATTCGAGCCGGCCGGATAGGCCTTGAAGCGCGGATATTTCGGGTTGAAGCCACAGCCCAGCTCATGCAGCTTGGCGTCGCAGCCGACCAACATGTCGCGCAGGATCTCGGCTTCCATCGACTTGCCGTGCACCTTGACGACGATGTCGTCCTTGTACTCGACGCCGATGTTCTCCTGGAACGGTTTGTCGAAACCGACCGCCCATTGCGGAAAGATCACGCCACCCATGTCGGCGTGCGCGCCCGGGACGCGCTTGTGGGCGTTGCGGCCATAAATGTTCGGGCCGTGCGTCGCCAGGAAGTGCACGTAGCAGCCCGGCTGGTCGGCCTTGTCCTGTCCTTGCCAGCGGTTGTCGCTGTGCAGATCCTGAACCATCTGTGGCGTGAACTTGATTGTCATGTCGCTGCCGCGCGGGCAGGAGATCTTCATGTCGAAGTCGTGGTCCTTGGGGTACATCCGGGCGGTGGCGCGGATGATCTCGCCGACCAGATCGACAGGGAAGCGCGCCTGCGGCGAATGCAACAGGTCGAGGTTGCGGAAATAGGTCATCTTGACCCAGCGCTGGCCCTTTTCCTTGCGCCACTTGTTGAACAGCAGATCGTTGACGGAGCAGAACCAGCTCGAGATCACGAAGGTCGAGCGCTCGACGATGGGAGCGACTTCCGGCGGGCAGAAATCGACCTGCGTGGTGGGCGCCATGAATTCGCGAACTTCAGCGCCGCGCGACACCGCGATGCCGGAAATCGCATCAACCACGCGTCGGTCGAGCAGCGGGTCGGTGAGGAACAGAACCTTGTCCTCGGGACGAATGGCGAAAACCTTGATCAGGTTGTCGATCGCCTGAAAATAATTGCGCGTCTCGGTGGACGGAAACGAATACTCGACCGGCATAGCCTGCGCGGTTTTCGAGTTGATAATGTCTTCATAGGACGGCGGATGAAATGCCATGTCGTGCGGCTCCTTGCGTTTCCTAAGGCATTGTGGGCGCGGAAGCGCCGGCGCAAATGCGTCCTGTGCAGATTACCCGGATAATCTTCGGGATCAAAGGGGATGCGGGCGCTGCATCGCCTTTCGCCTTGACGCCATCGCCAATCTGGCGTTTGGCTGACGATCAAGATGTGCGCCGCAACGCCGGCCGGGAGCTGTTTCGTATGTCTGCCTTCGACAAGAGGCCTATCGCGGCGCCGCCAACCGAGCTGCCGGCCGAGCAGACGCAGGCGAGCCGCTTCGGCAAGACGCGCACGGCGCAGTCATCCGCCCTGATGGAAGATTACGTCGAACTGATCGCGGATCTTTTGGCGACGCAGGGCGAAGCGCGGCCGACCGACGTTGCGCGCCGCCTTGGCGTCTCGCACGCGACGGCGATCAAGACGATCGCACGCCTGAAGCGCGAAGGTCTGGCGACGTCGCGCCCCTATCGCGGCGTTTTCCTGACCGAGCCCGGGCAGGAACTCGCCGAGCGGTGCCGGAGCCGTCATCGTCTTGTGGTCGATCTTTTGTTGGCGCTCGGCGTACCGCGCGAAACCGCCGAAGCCGACGCGGAAGGACTCGAACATCATGCGTCGCAAACCACACTGGCGGCGTTTGAGCGCTTCTTGAATCGCCGTGAGACCAGCCCATCTTGAGGCGCGCCGCGCCTCGCTAGACGACAACATGACCATGCCACCCGACCTATCTGGAAGGAAACAGCCATGAAAAACATTCTGGTTCCGATCGAATCGCATTCGTCGATCAATTCCGTGCTGGCGACGGCGTTGCTGCTCGGCAAGCGCTTCGGCAGCTATCTGGAAGGCATGCCGCTTGGCCCCGATCTGCCAGATCTGGTGGCGTTCGACATGCCAGTGAGCTGGACCATGGCGGACCAGAACACCTGGAAAGAGCTGGCGGACGACGCGCATCAGCACTTTGAAACCCACATGACCGAGAACGCCGTGCCAGCCCATGTCGAGGGGACGCGAGGCCTGTCGTTTGGTTTCACCGGTGATCGCTCGTTCGGGGATAGTCAGGTCGCCAGCTATGCGCGCATCTTCGACATCACCGTGCTGGGGCGTCCGGGCGCGGAGCGGGGCGATCCCCGCATGGCGACGGCCGAAGCGTGTCTGTTCGAGAGCGGCCGCTCTGTCATTTTTGCGCCCCCCGTCGCGCCCACAGTTGTCGGCGAAACGATCGTGATCGCCTGGAATCAGAGCATGGAATCGGCGCGCGCCACCGCCTGCGCCATGCCTCTGCTGCGGCAAGCCAAGAAGGTCTTCATCCTGACGATCGAGGCGCACAACGTCGAAGGTCCGGCCGCCGAACAATTGGCCCAGATGCTGATCACCCACGGCATTCCGGTGGAAGTCGTGCACAAGCTCGGACAGAAGCGTCCGGCTGGTCTCGCCTATCTGGAAGACTGCATGGCGCTCGGCGGCGACATGATGATCAAGGGCGCCTACACGCAGAGCCGGTTGCGCCAGATGATCTTCGGCGGCGCAACCTCGCACATTCTGTCGAAGGCCAAGGTGCCGGTGCTGATGTCGACCTGAGTCGGTTCAGAGACGCGAGACGCTGCGCGGCGCGTCCTCGACGCGTCGCGGCGCCGACAGAAGCCCGGCGGCGTCGACCACAACCTTGTTGAGGAACTGATTCGCCTCGATCTGACGGAAGGAGCCGTGGCTGACTAGCAGCACGGCGATGTCCGATTCCTTCAGCGCCGTGGCGGCGTCGACCTTGCGGACGTTCTTGTTCGCGACGAGCGACTTCGGCAGCGCCTCGATGAACGGATCGCAGACCAGAATCTTGACGTTCTCCCAGCGGGCGATCTCCTCGACGATGTGCAGCGCGGGGCTCTCGCGCAGATCGTCTACGTCCGGCTTGTAGGTGACGCCATAGCAGGCGATGACCGGTGTCTTGAACCTGTCCGCGTGACGCCGGATGCTATTCAGCACATGCATCGGCTTGTGATCGTTGACCTCGCGCGCGGTGCGGATGAGGCGGCTCTCTTCCGGCGCCGCATCGACGATGAACCATGGATCGACCGCGATGCAATGACCGCCGACGCCCGCGCCCGGCTGCAGGATGTTGACGCGCGGATGCCTGTTGGCGAGCTGGATTGCGGCCCAGACGTCGACCCCGATCCGGTCGCAGATCATCGACAATTCGTTGGCGAAGGCGATGTTGACGTCGCGGAATGCGTTCTCGGTCAGCTTCACGAATTCAGCCGTGCGGGCGTCCGTGAAATGACAGCGGCCGGAGACGAAATTGGCGTAGAGTTCCTGCGCGGCTTTGCTGCAGGCGTCCGTCATGCCGCCGATGATGCGATCGTTGGCGACGAGTTCGCGCAGCATCTGACCCGGCAGAATGCGCTCGGGACAATGCGCCACATGGACGTCGATCGTCGCCGAATTGTCCTTCAGGGTCGGGAAACGCAGGTCTGGACGAGCGGCCGCGAGTGTCGCCGCCATCGCCTCGGTGCTGCCGACCGGCGACGTAGATTCGAGAATGACCAGTGAGCCGGCGCGCACATGCGGGGCGATCGACTTGGTGGCCGCCTCCACGTAGGTCATGTCCGGCTTGTTGCCTTCGCGGAACGGCGTCGGTACGGCGATGATGTAGGCGTCCGCCTCGATCGGCTCCGGCTGGGCGCGCAGACGATGCGTGCTGACGGCGGCGCTGAGAAGCATCTGCAGATCGGGCTCGTGGAAATGCGCCCGGCCTTCATTGATGGCCTCGCAAACGGCCGGATTGATGTCAACGCCCACGACATCGAAGCCGCGGCTCGCGAACATCGCGGCGGTCGGCAGACCGATATAGCCCAGACCGACCATGCAAAGCTTTTTCATCGGCCGAAGGCCTCCTCGATGATGGCCGCGATCTGGGTCGCGGCGGTTCCGTCGCCATAGGGGAAAACGGGGCGCGCGGTGGCGCGGTAATGATCGTCGTCGTCGAGCAGGCGCGAGACTTCGCGCTCGATCACGTCAGGATCGGTGCCGACCAGTTTGACCACGCCGGTCGACAGCGCCTCAGGCCGTTCCGTGATGTCGCGCATCACCAGAACCGGACGGCCGAGCGCCGGTCCTTCTTCCTGAATGCCGCCCGAATCGGTGAGAATGATCGAGGCGCGGCGCATCAACCGCACCATGTCGATGTAGCCCACTGGCGCGATCAGCGAGATGTTGGACTGGTTGCCGAGGCGCGCCTCCACCACGTCCTTCACCTGCGGATTGAGGTGGACCGGATAGACGACCTGCACATTGTCGCGCCTGCCGATCCGCGCCAGGGCATCGCAGATGCGCTCGAATCCGCCGCCGAAACTTTCCCGCCGATGGCCGGTCACCAGCACGAGGCGGCGCGCGGGGTCGAGTTTCACCGGTGCTTCGAAGTTCTCGGACCCGACCGGCTCCGTCGCGTCGAGATTGCGGGCGACATGCAGCAGCGCGTCGATGCCGGTGTTGCCGGTCACGAAGACCTTGCCGTCGTGCTGATATTCGCGCCGAAGGTTTTCGCTGGCGGTCTTCGTCGGCGCGAACATGTAATGCGCGATCGAATCGACCACGACGCGGTTGAATTCTTCCGGCCAGGGTCGGGCGAGATCATAGGAGCGCAAGCCCGCCTCGACGTGTCCGATCGGGATGCGCGCATAAAACGCAGCCATCGCGGCCGCCATGGCGGTCGTGGTGTCGCCGTGAACCAGCACCAGATCGGGCTTGTGCTGTTCGAGCACAGCGCCGACGCCCATCATGGCTTTCGACGTGATGCCGCCGAGCGTCTGGTTCACCGCCATCAGGTCGAGGTCGATGTCGGGTTTTTCGCCGAACGCCTCGAACACCTGATCGAGCATCTGGCGATGCTGGGCGGTGACGGTGGTGACGACTTTGAGGCTCGGGCGCTGTTTCAAGGCCTTCACGACAGGAAGCATCTTGATGGCTTCCGGCCGCGTGCCGAATACGAGCATGATTTGCGCCGTCATGAACGACAAAGTCTCCAGGAAACGCCAGTAAAGACCTCCGCGGTGAACGCGAATCCGATCGGCGATTGACGCCGACAAGCTGCATAATCGAGGGTGTCGTCAAGTCTTAAGTGGCGGCGCCGACGCGGCGCTTTCACCACGACAGAACAATTGCTTACACAGTTTCGAAACGAAAAACGCGCAACGGCTGCAAGCCGCTGCGCGTTCAGGATCGCCGGATAACCTTGGATCAGAACTGGCCCTTGAGGCCGAAGACGATCTGGTTGCGATTGTTGTTGTTGAGCGCCAGCGTCGCGTTCTCTTTCCACTGACGCTGGAAGGACATGGTGCCCTGCAGCGAGCGATTGAACATGTACGTGAGGCCCGTCGACGCCATGTACGAGTACTCGTAATAGGACGGCGACGTATGCTTCGAAACCGAATAGCTGCCCGACGTGCTCCAGATCATGTTGTGATAGATGGAGTAGTCCGTCTGCAGGCTAAACGAATTGCTGACCGGAGGCGCCGCGCCAGTGCTCGACGGATCGCCGACGTCGCGATTGGCGGAAGCCGAAACTGTCAGCAGCGGAGTCGCGAACCAGCGAAGCCGAGCGCCGAAGCCGTAAGTGCTCAGGCTCGGAACTGTCGGGTTGTCGAAATCCTGGAACAGGTAACCGCCGTAAGCCTCGCCGACGATCAGACGGGTCAGTTCGGTCGAGAAGCCGCCGTAGAGCTTGTAGCCCTCGGAATTGAACGAGCGGTTCTGGAAGCGGCGCAAGTTGTAGCCAGGCTGGAAGAATACAACCGTCGACGGCGACACTTCGTAGCCAATGCGGTCTGTGAAGTTCAGGATATAGCCGTTGCGGAACGACTGATCGACGGGCACCCCGAAGCTCTTGGCGTTTTCGTAGAGATTATAGGTCCAGGACGCAGCGGCCGACATGACCCAGCGATTCTGCCGGTGATTGAACGTTGCTCCATCTGTCCACGTGTTCACGGTGATCGGGCCGTCCGGGCTCGCCAAGCCGGTCTGCGGCAGCGTGTCGGCGGAGCGCACGAACCGCGATTCGATGACGACATTCGAGCTGCTTCCCAGCTCGAACTTGCCGACAGCGCCGATGCGGGCGTTGATGTGATTGAGCTTCGACTGGCGGACATATTCCACGCCCTCGACGCCGAACTCGCCTTCGAGCGAATGACGCGACCAGTCGGACTTGAATTGCACCATAGGCGACTGGCGGAACACCACGTCCGAGGTCTTGCTGCGCGTTGCGTAAACGTTGTCGTCGAACGTCACTGTCGACAACAGGCTCGGAAGGAAGAGGAACGACCCAGATCGAATGCCGACCTGGTCGTAACCGGGGCGCAGCTGCTCGTTTACCGCCACAGGAGGCGCGGGCGCATCCACATCAGCGGCCTGAGCCCCCGTTGTTCCTGACATCGCCAGACCCGCCGACAGCGCGGCAGCACTCAAATAAAAACGGCCGGTAAAAGACATATTTTGGTTCACCTTCCCACAGCCGTATTGTTAACACCGAACGGTCCGACACTCAACTCCCGTGAGCATGTGAGGGGCTGCCCGGGAGGCGTCAGCATTCGTAATCGGACAGTATGTTGCGTTGAGAGCACACCACGCGCCGTCAAATTGAACACCTCTGCCTATCTGTCAATCGTAACAGGCAAATGACGGGCACAACTATCATCGCCAAGCGCCTTAGATTACCTTTACATGCTTCCGAAAGCTACGTTTGTCATTAAGAAAGCCTTGACGGCGCGAACAGCTGTTAGGGACCTAGGACCAAATATACTCGGTTTATCGCTAAACCTTCAGGTCGTAAATTGTCCGTGTTGATCCGCTAAAGCTTCGTGAGACTAGTCGAAAACGTCTTGGGATCTACTCGAATCATCGCCCAGCCGGCTGAAAAGGTCAGCCGAAGAAGCTTTGACACAATTTGGCGACTGATTCGCCCGATTCAATGTGCGCCGCGTGTCCGGCTCCGGCGATGATTTGCAGCGGCCTCGCATTCGGCAAGCCAGCCGCAAACGCCTCGCCATGGGCGATCGGTGTGAAGCCGTCCTGCTCGCCCCAGATCACCAGCGCCGGCATGCGGGCCCGCCCGAGGCGGTCGACCAGCGCCCGGTCGTAGAAATAAGGCGGTTTGAACCCCACGAACGATCCGAATCGGAGCATCTGGTAACGTCTTGTTTCTTCGTCGAGATCGCCGCGACCGTCGGGGAACCAGCGGAGCGCCGGGGCGCTGTCCGGGCTGGAGAACAGCATCCGCCGGAGGGTCGCGTAGTCGACCCCGCGCTCGGGTTGCGCATGCATGAAGATGTCGGCCGTCGGCTGGCCGGAGACGAAGAGACCGCAGGCTCCGATCAGCGCCAGCTTGCCGATTCGCTCCGGGTGCCGCACCGCCAGTTCGGCGGCGATCCAGCCGCCGGCGCAATGGCCGATCACGTCGAAACGCTCGATCCCGAGGGCATCAAGCACCTCGAGATAATGAAAGGTGATGTCGTTGATCGACCAGCCGTCGCGCAACTCGTCGCTGCCGTTGACACCCGGGTGAGCAGGCGCGATCAGCCGTCTGTTGGCGGCGAGTTGGCGATGAAACGGCAGAAGTTCACCTGAAACTCCATGCACATCGGCAAACCCATGCAAGTATATCAGAGGCTTGCCGTGGCCTTCTTCGAGAATTGAGACCTTGCGGCCTCTGATGTCGAGTATCCGCCCCGTCACTTCGCAGTCTCCAGTCGGCCGGCGGCCGCATCGTGTGGGAAATTTCGGGCGAACAGTTTGGCGGAGGCTTCGCGCAGACGAGGCGCGACCTCCGTGGCGAAGAGCCGCATGCTCTTCCGGCTCAGTTCATCCTGCATGTTGCCCAGATGGAACTGGATCAGCAGGTGTCCGACCTGCGCGTGTTCCAGAATGTCCATGAAGCGCTGATAGACCGTGTCGGGACTGCCGACGATGATCGACTGCGAGCGCTGCAGATCGTCCCAGTCCTGCGTGTCGCCGAGCAGCGGAACCGTCGGGTCCGAGAATTTGAGGAAGTCGCGGAATTCGTCCGAGGGAATGTACGGCACGCCCGGCCCATACGTGAGCTGACGGCCTTCGCGGCGCTGGTGGCCCTTCAGGCAGTTCTTCAGGAAGTACCAGACGCCTTCCTTCGATTCCTCCTGCGCCTGCCGATCGGTCTCGCCGACGTAGCAGGACATCAGAATGCCCATTCGGTTCGGGCGGTAGGAATCTCCGTGATCTGACAATACTTTGGCGAATTGCTGAACAGACTTCGCGGTCTCCTTGCCGTGACTGCGCGACGACAGGAAATAACAATATCCATGCTTGGCGATCTGGACGAGCGTGTCCTTCGAGCGTGCGCCGGGTATCCAGATCGGCGGATGCGGCCGTTGCGTCGGCTGCGGCCATGGATTCACGTAGCGCAGCGGGTAATGCTTGCCCTCGTAGTTGAAGGGGCCGCTTTCCGTCCAAGCGCGGCGAATCAGATCGACGGCTTCCCAGAACTGCTCGCGCGACGGCGCGGAGGCGACATTATAGTTGAAGGTCTCCGGCCCGGAGCCCGGCGCGAAGCCGGCGATCAGGCGACCGTCCGACATATTGTCGAGCATCGCGTATTCTTCCGCGACGCGCAGCGGATTCATATGCAGCGGCAACAGGTTCCCGAGAATGATGATCTTTCCGTTCTTGGTCTTCTGCGTCAGTGCGGCGGCGACGAGGTTCGGCGACGGCCCGAGCCCATAGATCGTCTGGTGATGCTCGTTCAGCACCATGCCGTCGAAACCGATCTCGTCCGCATACGCGAGCTGGTCGATATACTGCTGATAAAGACCGCGCGATTTCTCGCGATCCCACAAGGAGTTGGGGACCGTCACCCAGCCCGAATACTGTGTCTCGTCGAAATCCGGCGCGAGATGCGGATAGGACAAGAAGTGCCAGCAATAGAGCTGGACGGGACCGGGCATGTCGTCTCCTCGCTATCGGGCTTGTTCAACGGGCGGCCTAAACTTGACCAGCGTAAAGGCGAACATGCCGCACGCGGTCCGATGTTGCAACGGGCGGAACAATTGTTCCCGCCGCTTCGCTCAACTCGCGGTCAGAACTTGCGTGAACGCTTCCACGCGGCTGCGCATGCGGGCCGCCATGGCGTCGAGCTTGTGCGCCAGATCGACGACGGATTCGACGCTGGAGCCGGTTTCGAGAACGGCGGATTCCACATGTTCCACGTGTTCGGACATGCTCGACGTGCCGGATGCGGCGGAGCGCACGTTGCGGGCGATCTCCTGAGTCGACGCGCCCTGTTCGTGCACGGCGGCGGCGATAATGGTCGTGATGTGCTCGACCTCAATGATCTTGTGCCGGATCGTCTCGATGGCGTCGACTGACATGTCGGTGGCGCGCTGCATGCCGGCGATCTGGTCGGCGATGTCCTGAGTCGCCTTGGCGGTCTGGGTGGCGAGGTTCTTCACCTCCTGCGCCACGACCGCGAAGCCGCGACCCGCTTCGCCGGCGCGCGCCGCCTCGATCGTGGCGTTCAGCGCCAGCAGATTGGTTTGCGCCGCGATGCGCGAAATCGAGCTCACCACGTCGCCGACCCGGCGGGCGGCGGACGAGAGCTGCGCCATGCCGGTGGAGGATTGCTCGGCGGTCGAGACCGCCTTCTGAACCACGGTCGTCGATTGCACGACCTGACGGTTGATTTCCTCGATCGACGCCAGCAGCTGCTCGGACGCCATCGCCACCGAGGACACGTTGGCGGCGGCGTCGGCCGAGGCTTCCTTGGCGTGGGTCGAGCCTTCGGTGGCGCGCCGCGCCGCGACGATCATCACGTCGGAAGCCTTCGACATGCGCTTCGTCATTTCGCCCAGCTGCGCGGTCGTGGTGTCGAGCTCCCGGCTGAATTCCTCGACGTGGGCGCGGATGCTGGCGTCGCGCAGCAGGCGGGCCTCGCGGTCGTCGCGGGCCTTCAACTCCACCACCAGGTCGTTGTTGTGGCGCACC
This sequence comes from Beijerinckiaceae bacterium, assembly GCA_947472615.1. Taxonomy (GTDB): domain Bacteria; phylum Pseudomonadota; class Alphaproteobacteria; order Rhizobiales; family Beijerinckiaceae; genus Terripilifer. Next base: position 5,791 of record CANJEY010000026.1, on the reverse strand, counting down.
GCGTCGCGCAGGATCGCCAGCGCGCGGGCGATCGCGCCGATCTCGTCGCGCCGCTCGCTGTCGACGATCTGCACATCGGTGTTGCCTGCGGCGAGTTCGGTCATCTGCCGGGCCAGCCGGTTGATCGGCTGCGAGAGCGATTTGTGCATCACCGGCATGGAGATGCCGAGAATCATGAAGCAGGCGAAGCCGGTGCCGAAGATCAGGCACTTGGCCATCCAGTCGGCCGAGGAGGCCAGCTCCATCGCCAGACGGTGCATGTTCTCGGGTTTCGCCACCATCAGTTCGTTGGCGAGATCGCGAACCCCCGTCGCGCCGAACATGGCTGCGATCCCGAGCGCCACGATGACGCCGACGAACAACATCTGGCGAAACACCAGACCGCTCGCGATCGAGAAAACCTTCATGTTCCCAGAATCCTGAAACTGCCAGTCTTCAGGATATAATGAGCGCGCGTTCAGATATGGTTAATGAAATCGAGGCGTTGGCGGGTTGACGGAGCAGGCCCCGCGTGGCTTCTCGACCCCGCGCCGCGTCCCGGCAGAAAGGAATTCCCATGGCCCTGAAGGTGGCGGTCCAGATGGACCCGATCGAGAAGATCAATATCGCGGGCGATTCGACCTTCGCGCTGCTGCTGGAAGCGCAGGCCCGGGGACATGAGCTACATTATTATACGCCGGGCGCCCTATCGCTGCGCGACTCGAAGGTGGTGGCCGAGACGCAGGCGCTCGCGGTGCGGGACGTGAAGGGCGACCACTTCACCCTGTCGGCGCCGGCGATGACCGATCTGTCGACGATGGACGTCGTGCTGCTGCGGCAGGATCCGCCGTTCGACCTCGCCTACATCACCACCACGCATCTGCTGGAGCGCATCCATCCGCAGACGTTGGTGGTGAACAACCCCGCGAGCGTCCGGGACGCGCCGGAAAAGCTGTTCGTTCTCAACTACCCGCATCTGATGCCGGCGACGCTGATCACCCGCGAAAAGGCGCTGATCGAGGAGTTTCGCGCCCGCCACGGCGACATCGTGATGAAGCCGCTTTACGGCAACGGCGGCGCGGCCGTGTTCAAGGTGTCCCGCATCGATCCGAACTTCGGCTCGCTGTTCGACCTGTTCACCGCGACGTTCCGCGAGCCGTGGGTCGTGCAGCAATTCCTTCCGCAGGTGACGCAGGGCGACAAACGCATCATTCTGGTTGACGGCGAGGCGATGGGGGCCGTGAACCGGGTCCCGGCCGAAAACGACATCCGCTCCAACATGGTGCGGGGCGGGGCGGCGCGACCGACTGACCTGACGCCGCGCGAGCGCGAAATCTGCGACACGATCGGGCCGGAACTCAAGCGGCGCGGCCTGATCTTCGTAGGCATCGACGTGATCGACGGCAATCTCACCGAGATCAACGTTACCTCGCCCACCGGCCTGCGGGCGATCCGCAATCTCGGCGGCCCCGATCTCGCCGCCGCGATCTGGGACTGTATCGAAGCCAAACGTAAGGCTGCGGCCTGACGCGCCGCATGCGCTCCTTCACGTCTGGGGCGTTTCTCGCCTGCGCGCTTTCGCTCGCCGCCCCGGCGCGGGCGGCCGATGGCGACTTCCGTTGGGTGCAGCACACCGCAAACGGCGTCGAGATGCGGGCGGCCACGCTGGACCGCGCCTGTCCGGCGGCTCAGATCGACGGCAGGCCCGCAACCTTGAAGGTCCGGTCCGCGCCAGGACCGGGTTTTCCGGTGATGATCTGCGTCGCCAACCTGCCGCCAGGGGCGAAGTCGGCCATGATCGGCGGCGCGGGGCTGCCTCTGCCGAAGCCCCGCCCTGATCGCATCTTGCTGATCGGCGACACCGGCTGCCGGCTGAGCTTCCCGCTCTTTCAAGCCTGCAACAATCCGACGGAATGGCCGTTTCCGAATGGCGCGGAGGCGGCGGCCGCCACGCGGCCGGATCTGGTCATCCATCTCGGCGACTTCCATTATCGCGAGCAGGCCTGTCCGCTCGGCGACCGGGGCTGTCAGGGAACGGCGTTCGGCGACAACTGGGACGTCTGGCGGGCGGACTTTTTCGATCCGGCGCGGCCGCTGCTCGAAACCGCGCCCTGGGTGATGGTGCGCGGCAACCACGAGGAATGCCAACGCGGCGGCAAGGGCTGGAGCCGGGCGCTTGATCCTTATGACGGCGTTTCGCCATCGGGCTGTCTGCAGGCAGGCGCGCCGTTCGCGGTCGATCTCGGCGGCGTGACGTTGGTGGCGCTCGACACTGCGACGGCGGCTGAACTCCGCGTCCGTCCGGAGCAATCGACCCGCTACCGCAAGGACTTCGCCGATGTCGCCCGCCTCGCCCCGCAAGGCCCGGTCTGGCTGGCGTTTCACCGGCCAATCTGGGCGGTGGCGGCGAACCTGATGGGCGTCGCCATCGGCGGCAACGCCACGCTGGCCGACGCGCATGGCGCGATCCCCCGCAATGTCGAGGCCATCTTGTCCGGCCATGTGCACACGTTCCAGATCATGGATTTCGAGGTCGATTTGCCGGTGCAGGTGATCGTCGGCCACGGGGGCGACCAGTTGCATCGCACAGCATCCGACAATCCATCGGGTCTGACCGTCAAGGGCGCAAAGATCCGGACCGGACGCGGAACGTCCGGCGTCTTCGGCTACGCGATGCTGGAGCGCCGCGACGGCGGCGACTGGACCCTGACCAACATGGACTTCACCGGCAAGCTGCTGCTGACCTGCGACCTCGCCGGCCGACGCATCGATTGCCGCTGACGGGATTCCAGTCCCAAACCACGATGGCTGTGCTAAAAGGCCGCATGACCGTCGCAACCGCCCCGTCGCCCTCCCGTTCTCGCTCCAGGCCCGAAGCCCCGCCCGATCCGATCATCGACCGGGCCGCGCTGGACGCCATGATCCGCGCGCTCTCGACCCAGCATCGCGGCGACGCGGCCGGGTTCCGCAAGGCCGCCGTCGAACAATTTCTTGCAGCGTTGACGAAGGGCCGCGACATCGCGCGCGCGCGGCTGGAGGCCGTCGGCCGCGGACTCGATTGCGCGCACGAGCTTGCGCATCTCGAAGACGAGTTGATCCGGTCGATCCATTCTTATGTAACGACCTACGTTTATCCGAGCGAGAATCCCTCCTCGGCCGAGCGGCTGTCGATCGTGGCCGTGGGCGGCTATGGACGCGGCACGCTGGCGCCGGGGTCGGACATCGATCTGCTGTTCCTGTTGCCCTACAAGCAGACGCCGTGGAGCGAGAGCGTCGTCGAAGCGATGCTTTATATTCTCTGGGATCTTCGCCAGAAGGTCGGGCACTCGACGCGCTCTGTCGATGAATGCCTGCGGCAGGCGCGCGAGGACATGACGGTTCGCACCGCGCTGCTCGAAGCGCGTTTCCTGTTCGGCGACAAGTCGCTATTCGACGATCTGCGCGCACGTTTCAACAAGGACATCGTGCGCAAGAGCGCGCGCGAATTCGTCGCCGCGAAGTTGTCGGAACGAGATCAACGCGTGGCGCGCGCCGGTTCGTCGCGCTATCTGGTCGAGCCCAACGTCAAGGAAGGCAAGGGCGGACTGCGCGATCTGAACACGCTGTTCTGGATCGCCAAATACGTCTACCGTGTCGACGATGTGCAGGAGCTGGTGAAGCCTGGCCTGTTCACCACGAAGGAACTGCAGATCTTCCGCCGCTGCGAGGAATTCCTCTGGCGCGTGCGCTGCCATCTGCATTTCTACACAGGACGCTCGGAAGAGCGCCTGAGCTTCGACACGCAGCGCGCCATCGCCGAGCGGCTCGGCTATGTGACCCATGCGGGGCTCAGCGATGTCGAGCGCTTTATGAAGCACTATTTCCTCGTCGCGAAGGACGTGGGCGATCTCACCGCGATCCTGTGCGCGGCGCTGGAAGAGCGGCAGGCGAAGCCGCGAGCCGTGCTCAACCGCTTTCTCGGCCAGATCCGGCGCCGCAAGCCGGCCCAGCTCGATGGTGATTTCTCGATCGAGACCGATCGCCTCACGGTCGCAAGCGTCGATGCGTTCGAGCGCGATCCGATCAATCTCATCCGGCTGTTCTGGTTTGCCGACAAGCATCGCGTCGAAATTCATCCCGACGCCATACGACTCGTCACGTTGTCGCTGAAGCGCATCGACGCGAAGCTGCGCGCCTCGGCGGAAGCCAACAGGCTGTTCGTCGAAATCCTGACGTCGCGGCATTCGCCCGAGATCGTGTTGCGGCGCATGAACGAATCCGGCGTGCTGGGCCGCTTCATTCCCGAGTTCGGCCGCATTGTGGCGATGATGCAGTTCAACATGTACCACCACTATACGGTGGACGAGCATCTGCTGCGCGGCGTCGGCTTCCTCACCAGCATCGAGACCGGCGAGTTCAAGGACGAGCATCCGCTCTGCGCCGAAATCCTGCCGTCGATCAGCAGCCGCAAAGCGCTTTATGTGGCGCTGTTTCTTCACGACATCGCCAAGGGCCGCAAGGAGGATCATTCGATCGCCGGCGCGGAAGTCGCCCGCAAACTGTGTCCCAGACTTGGCCTCAACGAAGCCGAGACCGAGACGGTGGCGTGGCTGGTGCTCAACCATCTCGCCATGTCGAACACCGCGCAGAGCCGCGATCTCTCCGATCAGCGCACCATTCAGGGGTTCGCAGATCTGACGCAGACGCTCGATCGCTTGCGCATGCTATTGCTGCTGACGGTCTGCGACATTCGCGCCGTCGGCCCCGGCGTCTGGAACGGCTGGAAGGCCCAGTTGCTGCGCACGCTTTATTGGGAAACCGAGGTCGTGCTGGCCGGCGGACATTCGTCCATCGACCGCAAGCTGCGCGTCGCCAAGGCGCAGGACGAATTGCGCAAGGCGCTGCCCACCTGGTCCGATCCGGATTTCGACGCCTATGCGGGCCGGCATTATCCGGCTTACTGGCTCAAGGTCGATCTCGCGCACAAGGTGCAGCACGCGCATCTGCTGCATCTCACGGAAGTCGAAGTGCGTTCGCTCGCCACAGAAGTCGCGACGGATTCGTACCGGGGCGTCACCGAACTGACCGTTATCGCTCCCGATCATCCGCGGCTGTTGTCGATCATCGCCGGCGCCTGCGCGATGGCGGGCGCCAACATCGTCGACGCGCAGATCTTCACCACCACCGATGGACTGGCGCTCGACACGATCTGCGTGTCGCGTGCCTTCGATCAGGACGAGGATGAAATGCGGCGCGGCGAACGCGTCGCCAAATCCATCGAGAAGGCGCTGCGCGGCGAGCTGCGTCTCACCGACGCGCTCGAAGCGCGGCAGAATGCTGGCGCGGGGCGCGAAAAGACGTTCCACATCGCGCCCGAAGTGACGATCGACAACAATCTGTCCAATCAGTACACGGTGCTCGAAGTGTCGGGCCTCGACCGTCCGGGCCTGCTGTACGATCTTACGTCGGCGATCTCGAAGCTGAACCTCAACATCGGCTCCGCCCATATCGTGACCTTCGGCGAGAAGGCCGTCGACGCGTTCTATGTCACCGATCTCACCGGGCTGAAGATCACCAACCAGCCAAGGCAGGGCGTCATCCGCCGCCAGTTGCTGGAAATATTCGATGCCGGCGGTGCAAAGGCGGCGGGCCGCAAGAGCAGGCCCGCGCCGTCGCAAACTTGATTTTTACGCGCCGCGACCTGATATGCGGACCACAGAATTCTCGCGCTAAAGTGAATCATGACCCATCAGGACAATCCCACTCCCGAGACCTCGCATGGAGCGTCGGGGACGCATGGCGCGTCTGCGGAAGCTCACGCGTCGTCGTTCTC
>CANJEY010000025.1 GCA_947472615.1 Beijerinckiaceae bacterium | reverse complement strand
GGCGAGCATCGCGGCGTCGTAGTCGGCACGCGGCCCGGTGGCGGCCGGCGGCAGCGACGCGACCTGCGCGTTTGGCGCTCCGAGCGCCTGACCGGCCGGGGCCGTTGGCGCGCGCGGCGTCTGGGACAGCGGCGGCAGGACGCGCGGCAGCGAGGCGGGCGCGCCCGCATCGGGGGCGGGCAGAACAGAGGCGGTCTGGCGCGGCGGCGGCAGCGCGGGCCGGCGGGCGGGGTTCAGGTCGAGCGGTCCGTCGCCGTCGAGGCCCTCGTCCGCCTCGTCGATGATCTCGCCGATGCCGGTGGGGGGCGGCAGGGCGGTGGCGCTGCTGGCGATGGAGCCCAGCCGCTGCGGCGCGCCGGGCGCGTTCGGCGTAGCGTCGGGATCGAACGCGTCGCCGCGCCGTCCCGGGCGTCCGGTGGTCTGGGCGGGTTGCGTTGGAATCGGGCCGGCGAGCGTCGTGGGAGCCCCCACGGCCGGCTCGGCCTCGCTGCGGCGCTGGGGCGGCTGCTGGGCTTGCGGACGCGGTTGCGCGGCCGGCTTGCCGCCGCTTTCCTGAAAGCGGAATTCGACATCCTGCTGAAACTTGCGCAACTGCTCTTCGAGCCTGCGGTTCTGGAACTGCATCTGCTCGATCTGGCCGTTCAGATTGCGGACCTGATTCTCGAGCCGGTCGATGCGGATCAGCAGGCCCGCGGCGTCCTGACTCTGCGCCGGCACGATGACCGGATCGCCGCCCGGCACCGAACCCGGAGGCCGCAGAAAGCCTTGTGCGTTAGCGGCGTTCGGCCCGAAGACCGCGAGCGCGCCGCACAGGGCGGCGGCGCTGAAGATACGTTGCAATGACATGCGGAGGCCCAGTCCCGATCGTGGCGTCCTGATAGCATAGAAGGCGCAGTTCGGCCAAAGTTTGGTCGCCCGGTGGCCGAACTTGGCTGATGTGAAAAAATCGGCGCCCTGGAGGGAGCGCCGGTTAGGTATGGGTCTACTACTCACAACAGAACGGGCGGAGGAGCCCGCTTAGATTACGATGTCCCGCCGTTGAGGACGGTCACCGCACGACGGTTTTGCGACCAGCAAGAGATATCATTGCAGACCGCGACCGGACGTTCTTTGCCATACGAGATGGTCTTCATGCGCGAGCCTGAAACGCCCTTCGCGATCAAATATTCTTTAGCGGCTTCCGAGCGGCGCGCGCCGAGGGCGAAATTGTATTCGCGCGTGCCGCGCTCGTCGGCGTGGCCTTCTACGGTGAACGTGTAGCGGCTGTACTGGTTGAGCCAGCGCGCCTGCTTGTCGAGCGTCGCCTGACCCGTTTGGGTCAGCTCCGTCGAATCGGTTTCGAAGAACACGCGGTCGCCGACATTGACGATGAAGTCCTGCGCGCTGCCGGGTGTGGCTGCGCCCGCGCCGGCCGCCCCGAGGGAGCTTCCGTTGGCGTCGTCCGGGCTCTTGGAACATGCGGCCATTCCGAAGGCCACACACAGCACGGCGGCGAATTTCACAAGGCGCGCGCTGGTGAGAAATGACATCCCGGAACTCCTCTACAAACTGCCGGACGGGGCAGTCCTACCGCCCCGATGGTTAATCGAAGGTTCCGTCAACCTTGATCGGGAGTGAATGAATTACGTTAGTTTGCTCCTAACGGGCGTCATAGTTAGCGTCGTGTTAATGGCGATTATGGGGCGTCGCGCGAAATCGGGACGCGCACGATCGCGAGCCGTCCTTGCGAGCGAAGCGAAGCAATCCATCCTGCGATCTTGCAACTGGATTGCTTCGTCGCTGCGCTCCTCGCAATGACGGCTTCTAAGGTCGAGCGCGCAATCAGCTCTTCGGGCGGAAGAAGAAATACTTTTCGTCAGACCGCGGCTCGAACCAGTCGAGTTTCGCCGACACGGCGCAGATCAGCCCGAGCTGCGCGATGTAGGAGATCGGATAGACCTCGCGGCGCATGTAATCCTGCTGCTCGAAGATCATCGCCTTGCGCTTCTCGGGGTCCATTTCGGTAGCGATCTTCTCCAGCAGCACGTCGAGCTCCTTGTCGCCGCCCTGCGACCATGTCGAGCCCGACAGCATCAGCAGCCGGTTCTGCGAATCCGTGTCGGCCTGACTGTCGACCCAGGCGATGAGCGAGATCGGGCTCGCCTGATGGCTGAACTGGCGCTTGGTGAACAGGCCCCATTCCATCACCTGCGTCTTCGCCCTGATGCCGACGGCAGCGAGCTGGCCGGCGATGGCCTCGCCCATCTCCTTGTCCTTCAGGTAGCGGCCCTGCGGAATGTCGAAGTCGATGTCGAAGCCGTTCGGATAGCCGGCTTGCGCCAGCAGCTCCTTTGCTTTCTTCGGGTCGAAGGGGCGCGGCTTGATGGCGTTGTTGGCGCCGAACATGGCGGGGTTCAGCCACGCCGCCGGCGCCCCGGTGCCGGACAGGATCGCCTTGTTCAGGGCGTCGCGGTCGATCGCATAGTCGATCGCCTCGCGCACCTCGCGCTTGTTGGTCGGATATTTCGGGTCCATCTTGGAGAAATTCATGATGAAGGTGCGGGTGGAGAGCACCTGCTTCACCTTCAGATCCTTGCGCTGCTGGACGACCGGGACCAGTTCCGGCGGCAGGTCGAGCGCGAGGTCGATCTCGCCCGCCATCAGGGCCGCGGCGCGCGCGGCGTCCTCCTTGATCGGCCGGTAGATGATCGTGCGGATCTGCGGCACACCGCCCCAGTACTGATCGTTGGCCGCGAAGGTGACGTGATCGTCCTTCACATGCTCGACAAACTTGTAGGGGCCGGTGCCGATGGGCTTCTGGCGGAAGCCGTCATAGCCGACCTGCTTGACGTAGTCCGGCGGGATCATGTGGGCGATCGCCATCTGGCCGGCGGCCGCCGGATAGAGACGGCGCGAATGCAGCCGCACCTTGTAGTCGTCGATGATCTCGACGCTTTCGACCCAGGTGTGATTGGTCTTGGTCGGCGAGATGAGCTTGGGATCGTTCATCGTGTCGTAGAAGAACTTCACCGCCTTGGCGTCGAAGGTCTCGCCGTTGTGGAACTTCACGCCCTTGCGCAGATCCAGCTCCCAGGTCTTCGGATCGACCGTCTTCCAGCTCGTCGCGAGGCCCGGCCCGAGTTTGCCCGGTTCGGCCCAGCGCAGTAGCGGATCGGCGATGTTGTCGACCAGCGCGCGGTCCGGCACGATGGTAATCTCGTCGAGTTGGTTCATCGCGGTCACATCCGCGCCGCCCGCCACCACGACGCGCTCCTGCGCGCGCGCCGCAAACGCCGTCAGCGCCGTCAGCGCAAGCGCGGCCATAAGCCTTTTCATTCGTAACTCCATTCCTCGCCGTATCGAGCGGAGATTAGCCGTTGTGTGCGGCGCGTCAAATGCAGCCGAAACAATCTCGACCATGCAATTGACGAATGCGCCCCCCGTCGTGCGAAATAGTATCAACTGGAGGCGTCATGCAGATCAGATTCGACGATAAGATCGTGGCCGTCACGGCGGCGGGCTCGGGCTTCGGACGGGCCATTGCGAAAGCGCTCGCCGCACTGGGCGCGCGCGTGCACGCGTGCGATATTTCGCCCGACGGAATCGCCGAAACCGCAAAGAGCGGCGGCATCGAGCCTGCCGTGGTCGATCTCACCGACCGCGACGCCGCCGCGCACTGGATTCACAACATCGAAGCCTCAACGGGCCGGGCCATCGACATTCTGATCAACAATGCCGGCGGCACGCTGGGCAACACGATGAGCCCCATCGAGAGCGTCTCCGACACACAATGGGATTCGATCTTCGCCATCAACGTCAACGCGACATTCGTGTGCTGCCGTGCGGCGGCGGCGAAGATGAAACAGGCGCGCGCGGGCCGCATCATCAATATCTCGTCGACGGCGGCGCTGCATCCCTCGCAGACCGGCATTCAGGCCTATTCGAGCACCAAGCACGCGGTGCTCGGCCTCACGCGGCAATTGTCGAAGGAATTCGGTTCTTACGGAATCACGGTGAACACGATCGCGCCGGGACGCATTCCCAACACGCCGGCCAAATTCGCCGCCTGGGAGCGCGGCGGCGAGGCGAAACAGCAGACGACGCTCGAACGCATTTCGCTTGGCCGTCTCGGAACCAGCGAGGACGTGGCGAAGGCGGCGATCTTCTTCGCCTCCGATCTGTCGGGCTTCATCAGCGGGCAGGTGCTGGCGATCGACGGCGGGGAATGGTGAGGGTCAGCTCAACAACGGCCCCCACGACGGGTCAGAGCCGAACGACGGCGTCGGCACCGGAAATTCGCCGCGACCGAACACATCGGCCATGAAGATTTTCGCGCCCGACTGGCCACCCGGATCGCGGAAGAACATCACGTAGAGGCCATTCGGCGCCCATGTCGGGCCTTCGTTGTGATAGCCCTCGGTTATGATGCGCTCGCCCGAGCCGTCGGGCTTCATCACCCCGATTGCGAACGAGCCGCCCTTCTGGCGCGTGAAGGCGATGTAATCGCCCTTGGGCGACCACACCGGCGTCGAATAGCGCGCGCCTTCGCCGAACGAGATGCGCTTCGCGCCGCCGCCGCTCCCGCCCATCATATAAATCTGCTGCCCGCCGCCGCGATCGGATTCGAACACGATCTGCGAGCCGTCGGGGGAATAGGAAGGCGAGGTGTCGATCGCGGACGAATCCGTCAACCGCATCGTCGAGCGCGAGCGGATGTCCATCGCGAACAGATTGGAGCCCGAGCCCTGCGACAGCGACATCACGATGCGCTGGCCATCGGGCGAAAAGCGCGGGCTGAAGGTCATGCCGGGAAAATTGCCGACGACTTCACGCTGCCCGCTTTCGATGTTGAGCAGATAGACTTTCGGGTCGCCGTTGCCGAACGACATGTAGGTCACGTCCTGCGACGAGGGCGAGAAACGCGGCGTCACAACAAGATCGTCGCCGCGCGTCAGATAGCGCACGTTGCCGCCATCCTGATCCATGATGGCGAGACGCTTGCGACGCTTCTCCTTCGAGCCAGTCTCATCGACGAACACGACGCGCGTGTCGAAAAAGCCCTTCTCGCCGGTGATGCGGGTGAAGATCGCGTCTGACACGATATGGGCGACACGGCGCGAGTTGGCCGGATCGGTGACGTATTGCTGGCCCGCCACCTGCTGGCCGGTCGCGACTTCCCACAGGCGGAATTCGGTCTTGAGCCGACCATCGGGCGCCCGGCCGGCGCGGCCGGTGACGACGAATTGCGCGTTGAGCACGCGCCACGCGTCCATGCGCGGCGCCTGATCGGGATTGGTGACCTGCTCGGTGAAGGTCTTCGGATCGACGGGCTGCAGAAACACCGAGCGTCGGAAATTGTTGGTGATGATGCCGGTCAGCGTCGACGCCTGCTGGCCTTCGCCGACGAAATTCGTCACCGCGATGGGAATCGGCCGGAACTGGCCGCCCGGCCGAATGTCCAGATAGGGCGCCTGCGCAAGGCCCGCGCGCGGCAGCAGCGGCGCGGCGGCGGCGCCGGCGAGCGCGGCGGAAAACGAACGGCGGGATAGCATCAACGTCATTGGCGAACAGTCCTGAGCGGGACGAAATCTTTGGCGAACGGGCGGAGCGCGGCAGAACACGTCATCCGGCCATCTCTTCGGGATCGAAGCGCAGGATGCGGGCCTTCCACTCATTGTAGAAGGGCGCGTACTGGGCCGGGATGCGCAGCGGATCGCATTTCTTGACGGCGCGGATCGCGCTTTCGGCGAGGCTGCGCATGTTCGGATCGGACGGCCGGTTCAGCAGTTCGGGCTGGCCGACGAGGCCGCCCGCCTGCGTGAAGGTGACCTTGATCTGCGGCACGTATTTCTGCCCGCCGCCGATGCCAAGATAAGTCCAGCACTGCTTGTACTGCTCCTGCAGGAAGCCATCGAGCTGACCCCACATGGAGGGCGACATGCGCGGCGCATTGGCGGTTGGCGCGCCGATGGACGCGGTCTGGTTGAGCGCGCGGCCGGCAGCGGCGCGCTGCTGCGCTGGTTCATGCGACAGAGCGCTGGCGATGCTGCCGGCGTCGAACGCGCGCGCCTGCGAGGGCGTTTCAGAGGCGCGCGGCCGCGCGGCTGGCTTTGCGGCGTCCGCTGCGGCTTTCGAGTCGATCAGTTTCGCCAACTGGTCGGGCTTCGCCTTGTCGTCGGTCTTGGGTTTGGGAGGCGTGGGGGGCGTCGGCGTCGCCTTGGCCTCCTGCTTCGGTGGAACGGGCGGGGTGGGCTTCGTCTCCGGTTTCGGGCGCTCCGGCGGCTTGGGCGGCTCGACAGCCTCCGCCTTCGGCGGATCGGCCGGGCGCGGTTGCGGCACGGGCTTCGGCGGTTCAGGCGCAGGACGCGGCGGCGGCAGCGCAGCGACGCGCTGGGGCGGCGTGGGCTTTGGCGGTTCGGGTTCGTCGTCGTCGGCCGGATCGGGAATGCGCTTCAGCGGCGGCGGAGGCGTCGGCACTTCTACCTTCGCCTCCTGCTTCGGCGGCGTCGGTTTCGGCTCGACCACGTCGGCGACCTTGTCGACCCTGGTGGGCTGTGGGGCGGGAGCCTTGGCGGTCTTTTCGCCCTTGGTGATCTCGTTGAACTGCTTGTCCGTCAGAATTTCGACCGGCACGCTCTCCAGCGCCGGATCGAACTTCGGCGCATCGGCAAAGCTGACGAGCGCCACCAGCAGGACCGCGGCGTGCGCGAGTCCCGAGGCGACATAGCCCGGCTCCGATGCGAAAGCTTTCAGCAACGCGAACTCACTTCCTTTCCTGCTCGGTCACCAGCGCGACTTTCTTGTAGCCGGCGCTGGTGATCAGCGACATGACCTCGGCCACGCGGCCATAGTTCACGGTCTTCGATCCACGCACGTAGATGCGTTCGTCGAACCCGCCCTTGGCGAGCTCGCGCAGCTTGTCGGGCAGGCCGTCGAGCGAGACCGGCTGATCCATCAGGGTGATCATGCCGCGCTCGTCGATGGAGACGCTGATCGGCTTGGTGTCGATGTTCAGCGCAGCAGCCTTGGTTTCCGGCAGGTCGATCGGCACGCCGGTCGCCAGCAGCGGCGCGGCGACCATGAAGATGATGAGCAGCACCAGCATCACGTCGATGAACGGCGTCATGTTGATTTCGGCCATCGCGCCGTAGCGCGGCACGCCGCGGCGTCTGCGTCCCGATTTGCGCCCCGCGGCGCCGACGTTCATTCCCATCCGGGTTCTCCGTCAGGCCGCGCGGTCGCGTTCGGACGCCACGTGATGGTCGATCTGACGCGACAGGATCGACGAGAACTCGTCGGCGAAACTTTCCATGCGGGCCTGCGAGCGAGCCACCTTGCCCTGCAGGATATTGTAGAAGATCAGCGCCGGGATGGCGGCGAACAGCCCGATGGCAGTGGCGAACAGGGCCTCCGCGATGCCGGGCGCGACGACCGCGAGCGAGGTGTTCTTCGACGCCGCAATCGACCGGAACGACGTCATGATGCCCCAGACCGTGCCGAACAGGCCGACGAAAGGCCCGGCGGACGCCACCGAGGCCAGCACCAGCAATTGCGATTCCAGCCGCTCGATCTCGCGGGCGATCGACACGTCGAGCACTTTCTCGATGCGCGCCTGCAGGCCCATGAAGGCTGAGCCGGCGTTGGCGAAGGAGCGCTTCCATTCCCGCATGGCGGCGACGAACAGGCTCGCCATCGCGGTCGTCGGCTTGGCCGACAGCGACTGGTAGAGCTCTTCCAGCGAATTGCCGGACCAGAAGGCCTCCTCGAACTTGTCCATGGCGCTGTTGGTGCGGGTGAACAGGATCGACTTGTTGATGATGATCGCCCAGCACCAGACGGAGGCCCCGAGCAGGCCCAGCATCACCAGCTTGACGACGAAATGCGCGCCCCAGAACATGCTCCACAGGGAGACTTCCACCGGGGCTCCGAGGGCTCCCGATGCGATTTCGGCTGGGTTCATGTCGTCATCCTTCGATGTCCCGGAAGCAGCCGCGGCGGCCAGCCCCGTCTCTGAGCGCAAAATCGGTCAATTCTTGGGCTCGCCCGGCGTCGCCCGCGCGTCCCGCCAATGAAGACCGAGTTAAGACCCCGGCAAGGTTAACGCCGGGTTACGATAGGGTGCGTCAAACTGGATTTGGGTTGGTCTTGAAATGACTCACTGGGAGTTTGCCATGCCAAGGCGAAGCTCAAAATCGGGGATCGCTCGCCATTTTCGCTTTCAGGGCCGACAGTGTCGGCCTCACTGAGTGTCACGTGTGGGTGCGTGGCGGCGAAGGGTTCGAAACCGAACTCGTCGGAATGCGCTTGGGGCCTGTCGAGCCGAACCGACTCATCTCATGACGTTCGAAAGCTTCTTGGGCGACGTGCCGCTTCTGGTCTGAAACTGCCGGAACCACAGCCCGGATTTAGCTGGCGGCGGCGAATTTTGCCCTGATCCAATCCGGCAGACGCGCGACCCGCCCGCCTGCCACGCTGGCGACCTTCACTCTGGCGTCGACCAGAACTTCGTCGCCACGCAACACGCGCTGCGCGAGGTCGACCGACGCTCCCCCGACCGCCAGCGGTCGGGTTTCAACCGTCAATTCATCGTCCATCCGGGCAGGCCTGAGGAAATCCACCGTCATGCTGCGGACCATGAAGCCGAAGACTTCGCCGGATTGGCCGGCGAGAATCGCGCCCTGATGAATTCCGAGCGAACGCAACAGTTCGGTGCGCGCCCGCTCGATAAAGTGCAGATAGGACCCGTGATAGACGACGCCAGAGAAATCGGTGTCTTCGTAGTAGACCCTGACCGTAAACAGGTGAGGCGCTGGCTTCACGATTGATCCTCGAACAGCCCGAACTGCCCCGCCTCCCGCTTCGGTTCGGCCAGCCCCAGATGCCGGAATGCGTTGGGGGTGAGCAGGCGGCCGCGCGGCGTGCGCTGCAGGAAGCCCTGCTGCAGAAGAAAAGGTTCGATGATTTCCTCAATGGCGTCGCGCGGCTCGGACAGCGCGGCCGCGATCGTCTCGATGCCCACCGGGCCGCCGCCGAAATTGATCGCCACCATGTCGAGATAACGCCGGTCCATCACGTCGAGCCCTATGCCGTCGACGTCGAGTTGGCGCAGCGCCCGGTCGGCGACGGCGCGGGTGACGGTCTCGTCGCCGTCCACCACGGCGAAATCACGGACGCGGCGCAGCAGTCGGCCCGCGATGCGCGGCGTGCCGCGCGAACGCCTGGCGATTTCGTTAGCGCCGTCGTCCGTCATTGGGACGCCCAGCACGCGCGCCCCGCGCCGCACGATGCTTTCGAGTTCGTCGACTGTGTAGAAATTGAGCCGGATCGGTATCCCGAACCGGTCGCGCAGCGGCGTCGTCAGCAGGCCGGCGCGGGTCGTGGCGCCGACAAGCGTGAATTTCGCCAGATCGATCTTCACCGAGCGCGCCGCCGGCCCCTCGCCGATGATGAGATCGAGCTGGAAATCCTCCATGGCCGGATAGAGGATTTCCTCCACCGCCGGATTCAGCCGGTGGATCTCGTCGATGAACAGTACGTCGCGCTCTTCCAGATTGGTGAGCTGCGCGGCGAGATCGCCCGCCTTGGCGATGACTGGCCCAGACGTGGAGCGGAAATTGACGCCCAGTTCGCGTGCCACGATCTGCGCCAGCGTCGTCTTGCCGAGGCCGGGCGGGCCGACGAACAGGACGTGGTCGAGGGCGTCGCCTCGCGCCTTGGCGGCTTCGATGAAGACCTTGAGGTTCTTGCGCGCCGCTTCCTGTCCGGTGAAATCGACGAGCGACAGCGGCCGCAGCGAGACGTCCACGTCGTCTTCGCGCTTTTCGGAATCCACGAGGCGGCGGGGCTTTGTCGTCACAGGGGCTTTCGGCGATTCTGGCGAAGCGCGACTCTATACTCCGGACGCCCCGATACCAATCCCGCTGCGGAGGGGGGGGCGCTATTCGGCCGGACAGGCGGCGATGTCGGCGTCAGCCGCCGGGATGGAGGCTGCGGCTGTGGTTCCGATCCAGCGGGCGACGCGATCCCGATAGGCCGGGAATGCGGCGGGATAATCGGCAAGAAGCCGGGCCCCCTCGCGCGGGATCGCGATCTTCGCGGCGTAAAGCCAGAACCCGACAAGCGCGACCAGTCAGCCGAGGCGCCCTCCGAAAGATTGTCCAAGCTGCGGTTGCGTCGGCGACGGATGCGCGGCTGTCACCACCATCAGCAAAAGCCATGCAGCCAATTGCGCGACCACAATCGCGTAGACCGGATTGCGTAGAGCAGCAGCAGGGCCGGACCCGCGATCCATCCCGCAGCCTGCACCAGACAGGCCTAGTGCAGGGGCAGATAGGACGCGTAGGGCGATTCGGGCTTTCGGCATCGCTCACCGGCCGACGAAACGCCGGCCGGTCTGCTGGATCGCGAAGAAAATGATCGAGCTGCGCCGTGTGGAGGATTGGTTAATCGTTCGATCTTAAACTGCGCAGGTTTTCCCGGTTAGGATTGTTGCGGCGCTTGCCGTCCACTGCTGGATTACAGCTTGATGCCACCAATTTTGAGCGGCGTTCTGTGTTCGATCTACGGCCGATACGTCCGGCCCGCTTCGCAAACCATGTTGCGCAATGTCGGACAAGATCCGGACGTTGAATTCCCCGCTATGGTGATGTTTCACATCCTGATCGTGTTTGAGGTATTTCTGCTCGCCTTTCTGGCTGTTTTCCTCGGCTTGAGCGACTCCTTCATGGACGCTCGCACCCAGATGTTTTTCGCGCCGGTCCTCGTGGGCATGTTCGCCGCATTCGGCTGGGCGCTCACGACGCTCGTCCATGGGGCTTTCATCATTGCGCGGCGAGTGACGATCTGGACCGTGACGACTGCGATCCTTCTGTCGGTCGCGCTCACTGGCGGCTTTCCAAGTTCGACGGCCGCTCCTGCCTTGTTGATCGTTCCAGCTGCCTTCTATTGCCTCTATGGCGGGCGCATGGGCGGCCTGTCGGCGGCAGCCATTGTGGCGCTGGCCTCGGCTCAATGGCTTGCAGTCGATGCGTTTGGTCTGGAATTGCCGGATTTCACCTCGCAGGCCAGCATGGCGCTCAATCACGCCATCTCGCTCGAAGCCACGATGGGCGTTCTTATCTTTACGTTCTGGGCCTATGACCGCGAGACGGTGCGGCTGCGCGCCCAGCGCGACGCGGAACGCGCGCATCTGGCGGCGCTGGTGCATCAGGATCCGCTGACCGGCATCGCCAACGCGCGCCATCTGAACGACCGGCTGGAGCAGGCCTGCGCCCGCGTCGACCGTCACGGCGGCCAGTTGGCGCTCCTCTATCTCGACTTCAACGGCTTCAAGCAGATCAACGATGAATACGGCCATCTGGTCGGCGATCTCGTGCTGTGCAAGATTTCGCATCGTCTGCGTCAGGCGATCCGGCGCGAAGATATCGTGGCTCGCATCGGCGGCGACGAATTCGCGATTCTGGTTGAGTTCGTGGAGGACGAAGAGGAGGTCGCGCAATTGACCGAACGCGTCCATCATCTGATCGCCGAGCCCGTCGATATCGACGGACTGCAGCACAAGATGACCGCGAGCGTCGGTCGCGTGCTCTATCCGAACGAGGTCGCCGACAAGTCGATGATCATCGAGCAGGCGGATCGCGCCATGTATCGCGCCAAACGTCTGGCGCGTTCGCCGTCGCGGCTGCTGCTGGAGGCCTGACGGTCAGGGCTTGCGCGTGTCGAGCGCCTCAAGCGCCGCCAACAATTCTTGAAGGTCGGCAGGCAGTTCGCTTTCGAACATCAGTTCTTCGCCGGTCGCCGGATGCTGGAAGCCGAGCGAGGCTGCATGCAGGGCCTGCCGGCCGAGCCGACTGGCGATGTCGCGAGCGTTGTCAGGCAGCAGCGCCAGTTTCGTCTTGAAGCCCGCCCCGTAGGTGGCGTCGCCGATCAGCGGATGGCCGATGTGAGCCATATGCACGCGGATCTGATGTGTGCGGCCGGTTTCCAGCGCGCAACGAACCATGGCGGCGAGCGGACGTCCGTCGCGTTCGCGGCCGAAGCTTTTCTCGATTTCGTAATGGGTGATCGCGTGGCGGCCGCGCGTCTCATCGTTCACCACCGTCTGCTTTTCGCGATTGTGCGGATGGCGGCCGATATGCGTGTCGATCGTGCCGCGCTGCCGGTCGGGCGCGCCCCAGCAGAACGCCAGATATTCGCGCGTCAGCGACAGCGTGCGGCCATGATCTGCGAACAGCGCCGAGAGGCCCTGATGCGCCAGATCGGTCTTGGCGACGACCAGCAGGCCCGACGTGTCCTTGTCGATGCGATGCACGATGCCCGGCCGCATCACGCCGCCGATGCCTGATAGGGACGCGCCGCAATGGGCGATCAGCGCGTTGACGAGCGTGCCAGTCTCGTGGCCGGCCGAGGGATGCACCACCAGCCCGACGGGCTTGTCGATGACGATGAGATGTTCGTCCTCGAACACGATGTCGAGTGGAATGGCTTCTCCTACGGGTTCGGCGGCCTTGGGCTCCGGAATGTCGACGCGAACGATCTGCCCGGCGCGGACCTTGCCGCCCGCGTCGTCGCAAGCTGCGCCGTCGACCATGACCTGACCTGTGTCGATCAACGCCTTGACGCGGGTGCGCGACAGGCCCGCAACTGTAGCGAGGAATTTGTCGAGCCGCACCGGCGCGTTCTCGGGCGCAACGGAAAACTCCGAGACGCCTGCGGGCGCGGCTTCGACGATCTTGCGCGCGACAGGTTCGGGCGTCGCCGGTTCGGCTTCCGCCGGTCCGAAGACGCCCTGCTGATGGCGGCGTTTGGCGTACTGGTTCATGCCGTCAGTCTAGCATGATGCTCCGCGGCGCGCTCAACGCGCCGGCGCACGCGCCGGACCGCGATCGTCGCGGCGCTGCGGGCGGCCCTGCGCAGGCTTCGCGCCCTGCGGGCGCGCATCACGCTTGGCGGCGGCGGGCTGCTGCGGCTTGCCGTTGCGGTCGGCCGGACGGGCATTGCGATCGCGCGGCGCGAAGTCGCGTCCCGCTCCTGCTCCGCCGCCGTTCCGGGCCGGGCGATGTTGCTGCTGCTGACGGCGGCGCGGCTGATCGGCGCCGGCGTCCGCTTCCACGGCTGCGCCGGGGTTGGAGCGGCGTTCCGTCGCCGGAATGCTCTGGCGCGTCAGCTTCTCGATGGCGCGCAGCAGGCTACGTTCGCTGTTGTCGCAAAGCGAGACCGCCGCGCCTTCCGCGCCAGCGCGCGCCGTGCGGCCGATGCGATGCACATAGGCTTCCGGCACTTCCGGCAGTTCGTAGTTCACCACATGGGTGACGCTGTCGACGTCGATGCCGCGCGCCGCGATATCGGTGGCGACCAGCACCCGCATGCGGCCCGACTTGAAGTTTTCGAGCGCGCGGGTGCGCTGGTTCTGGCTCTTGTTGCCGTGGATCGCGCAGGACGAAACGCCGGACGCTTCCAGATGGGCGGCCACCTTGTCGGCGCCGCGCTTGGTCCGGGTGAACACAATGGTGCGGCGGAACGCTGGATCGGAGCAGAGTTCGACGACCAGCTGCCGCTTGGAGGCGGCGTCGCAAAGAATCACGCTCTGGTTGACTCGCTCAGCGGTCGTCGCCACGGGCGCCACCGTGACTTCGACGGGGCTGTTGAGCATGTCGCCTGCGAGCGAGGCGATCTCCTTCGGCATGGTGGCCGAGAAGAACAGGCTCTGGCGGGTCTTCGGAAGCTTGGCAACGATCTGGCGGATCGGGATGATGAAGCCGAGATCGAGCATGTGATCTGCTTCGTCGAGCACGACCACTTCCGTGCCGCCGAGCTGCACGCGGCCCTGCTGCATCAGGTCGAGCAGGCGGCCGGGCGTGGCCACCAGTACGTCGACGCCGCGCGCCAGCGCCTGGATCTGCGGACCCATGCTGACGCCGCCGACCACGACCGCAACAGACGTGCGGGCGAAGCGCCCATAGGCGCGGAAGGATTCGGCGATCTGCGCTGCGAGTTCACGCGTCGGGGCGAGAACCAGCGCGCGCGGCTGTTTCGGGGTGGCGGCGCGCGGCGCGCCAAGCATGCGGTGGATGATCGGCAGCGCGAAGGCGGCCGTCTTGCCGGTGCCGGTCTGGGCGATGCCGAGCAGATCGCGGCCCTGCAGCAGCGGCGGAATGGCTTTGGCCTGAATGGGGGTCGGGAGGTCGTAACCTTCGTGCGTGAGGGCGCGAAGAAGAACCTCGGCGAGGCCGAGGTCGGTAAATTTGGTCACGGAAAGTCTTTCTGATGCGAATCGACGCCCCGACGCGATGGCCGCGCGCGGATTCTGGGATATCGGGGGGACATGCCCCGCGTATTGGGCCGCCGGTAGGGGTCTGGAAGCGCTCAACAGATCGCCGGCAAAGCCGGTCTACGCGACTGGAACGCTGCTTGCTGCGATGCAGCAATGGCGTGTTTACAGGGCGGAGGCTCCGGGGTCAATCGAAATCCGCGTCCGACTGGTCGTCCGGGGGCCGGGAACCGGCGGGCCGCATTAGTGGAGGCTCGGCGTTCCATGATAAACTGGCTCCAACGGGAGGCGCGTATGAAAACAGTCATCGCGTTGATTGCAGCATGGACGGCGGCGACCTTCGCGGCTCTGGCGCAGGCGCAAACGGCCTTTCCTCTCCCCATGACCATGACGAAGCCCGCCGGCGACGGGCCGTTTCCGGCCATCGTCATCATGCATGATTGTTCGGGCCTCGGCCCGCGGTCGAGCGGAAGTCCGTGGCGGTGGTCGACGCGGCTGAACGCGGCCGGCTATGTGACCGTCGCGCCCGACAGCTTCTCGTCGCGCGGCCATCCCGAGGGCGTCTGCACGAACGCATCGAATCCGGTCGTGACCTTCGTGCAGCGGGCGCGCGACGCCTGGGCCGCGCTAGATTACGCGCAGTCTCTGCCCTTCGTGGACGCCCGACGTGTGGGCCTGATGGGCGGCTCCAATGGCGGCTCCTCGACCCTTCATGCCATTGTCGAAAGCGACATCGGGAAGGATCGCAGCAATCCGGGTTTTGTCGGCGCAGTGGCGCTCTATCCGGGCTGCGGCCGCAACATGGGCGCGTGGAAAATTTCCCGCGACCCGAAGGCCCGGCACCTGATCACGAGCTATTCGGGCTTGTTCCGGCCACGCGCGCCGCTGTTGATCCTGATCGGGGATCAGGACGACTGGACCCCGGCGGAACCCTGCCGTCGACTGGCCGAAAGCGCGCAGGCGCAGGGCGTGCCGGTCGAGATCAAGATCTATCCCGGAGCGCGGCACTCGTTCGACAGCCGAAATCCGGTGCGGTTCGTGGCTGAGCGCATCAACCAGAACGTTCCGGGCGGACGCGGCGCGACGACCGGCGGCGATCAGGCCGCGTGGGACGACGCGGTGGCGCGCACGCTCGCCTTCTTCGAGGCGCGGATGAAGGCGGCCCGCTAGCGCTCAGCCCCAGGGGCCGCCGCGCGGCTCGTCCGGCTTGCCGGTCCACGGTCCGCTGGCGACGCCGGTTCCGCCGAGAAAGGAGCCGCCGCCCGGATTTCCGCCGCCGCGCGTCTGCCCCATGCGGGCCGCGAGTTCCTGCAGGGCCGCGACGCGGTTCTCGACGTTCGGATGCGTCGAGAACAGATTGTCCATGCCCGATCCGCTCAGCGGATTGACGATGAACAGATGCGCCATCGCCGGATGCGCCTCGGCGGCTTCGTTCGGGATCTGCTCCGCCGCGCCGGAAATCTTGCGCAGCGCATTGGCGAGGCCGAGCGGGCTGCCGCTGATCTCTGCGCCGCCCCGGTCGGCCTCGTATTCGCGGCTCCGACTGATCGCCATCTGCACCACCATGGCGGCGATGGGGGCGAGGATCGCGACTGCGATCGAGCCCAGCATGCCGACGCCGTTGTTCTCGCGTCGTCCGCCGAAGAACATGCCCCATTGGGCGATGGACGAAATCGCACCCGCCAGCGTCGCCGTGATGGTCATCGTGAGCGTGTCGCGATGCTTGATGTGCGCAAGTTCGTGCGCCAACACGCCCGCCAGTTCGTCGCGGTTGAGCATCTGCAGCAGGCCGGTGTTGACCGCCACCGCCGCGTGCTCCGGGTCGCGGCCGGTTGCGAAGGCGTTCGGCTGGTCGCTTTCGATCACGTAGACTCGCGGCATGGGCAGGCCGGCGCGCCCCGCGAGTTCGGCGACGAGGCGGACGAGGTCCGGCGCGGAATTGACGTCCACTTCTTGCGCGCCGGCGGCCGACAGCGCCAGGCGGTCGGAATTCCACCAGGCGAAGACGTTGGTGCCGACCGCGAAGATCAGCGCCAGCAACATGCCGCTCTGGCCGCCGAGCAGGCCGCCGACGAGAACGAACAGCGCCGTCATGGCGGCGAGCAGGATGGCGGTGCGCATCATGTTCATCGAACAACCTCCGCCGGGTGGTAGAAAATCCCGGACAGCACTATTTGGGGGCGGGCGCGGGGTTTTCGCAAGGCGGGGCCGTAACGGATTTTGACCATGGACGAAGCGGAACATAAGCCTAACGCTCCCGAGGCGGCCGCCACGCCGCCGCGTCAATTGTCGCCGGAAGCGCAGCGTGCGCTCGCCGAAGCCGCCGAGCGCCGCAGGCAGGCAACTGAGCAGACATCTCAATTACCGAAAGAAATCAATGGACGTGGCGGTCTCGATCCGGTCCGCTACGGCGATTGGGAGATCAAGGGAATCATCAGCGATTTTTAATTGCAACCTGATACAATTTATACGAGTAGGAATTTTTTGACATATTTCGTCGCCCATGGCATTTTGTCGGGATGGTTCCGCGTCACCCATTGCGCCGATTCGCGCCGTTGATCGTCCTGGCGGCGATCGGCTCGCTCGTGGCGGGCAGCCTGTGGACGGTGGGACGAAACGTCGCGCCTGAGACCCAGATTGGGCACTTAGACGCCCGAACCCCGATCCTGCCCGACGGAGGGCTGCGACGCGGGCCATTTCCCGGTCCCTATCCGGCCCAGCTGGTGCGGGTGGTGGACGGCGACACGTTCGAGGCGCGGGTGCGGGTCTGGTTCGGGCAGGAGGTGGCGACGCTGGTGCGAATCAGGGGAATCGACGCGCCGGAATTGAAGTCCCGCTGCGCGCGGGAGGCGCAGACAGCCGCTCAGGCCCGTGATCTGCTGCGCGATTTCCTGACGTCGGGCGAAATCCGGCTGCGCGACGTGTCCGCCGACAAGTATTTCGGCCGTGTCGTGGCGAGCGTCGAGATTGTCGATGGCGATGCGGCGGACGACGTGGCCGGCCTGATGATGGCCGCCAAGCTGGTGCGCGCCTATGGGGGCGGACAGCGCGCCTCGTGGTGCGAAGCCGTCACTGCAATGCGCTGAATCTCTGCTGTTGCTCTTCTGCCACATCCGGCGACGCGATGTCGCTGAACAGTCTAGTTTTGATACAAGTCAAGACTCCACTTTCCGCCCCGGTCCAGTTTCCCCGAGGACGCGGCCGCAGCGCTTCGCACGAAATCGAAACACTCTCGGGGCTCAAACATGAAAAACTCTGTGAAGTCGGCTCTCGCCGCCGTTCTCCTCTCCTCCGTCGCGCTGCCTGCCATGGCCGCCGACTTGCCGAACCTGAAGCCCGGCATGGCACTCGCCACCGCCCAGAGCCCGTGGATGATCCGCGTTCGCGCTCTCGGCGTGCTGCCGCAGGCTGGCGCTTCGCTTTCCGGCGCTCCCGCCGGTTATGGCGTCGCCATCACGAACTCCGGGGTTCCGGAACTCGACATCACCTATTTCTTCACCAAGAACATCGCGGCCGAATTGATCCTCGGCGTCACTCCGCATGAAGTGAAGGGCAAGGGCTCGATCGCAGCTTTCGGCGACATCGTGTCGACCGTGGCGCTGCCCCCGACCCTGACCCTGCAGTATCACTTCACTGATTTCGGCGCGTTCAAGCCCTATGTCGGCGTCGGCGTGAATTACACGATCTACTTCGACACCACCGTGAAGAACCCGGGCGCGGCGCCGGCCAGCATCAAGCCGTCGTGGGGCATCGCCGGCCAGATCGGCTTCGATTACATGATCGACCAGCATTGGGGCTTCAACGTCGACGTCAAGAAGATCCTGATGGAGCCGAGCGTGCGTCTCGCCGGCGGCGCGATCAGCGGCACCGTGAAAATCAATCCGTGGATCATCGGCGCCGGCGTCACCTACCGCTTCTGATCCTCCGATCTGCTGAAATCCGGAGCCGGGCCGCGTCATGCGCGGTCCGGCTTTTTCTTATGGGGCGGCCGCATTGACGCCCGTTGTTCCACTGGTGCAATAAAGCGCGTCCCGCCGCTGGCCGGGCCGTCAACATGCCCGCCCGACCGGGCCGTCAACCGAAAGAGGAAACCCATGGCGTCCGAGGACTCGCCCGTCACCATTCCGATGCTTCAGCAGATGAAGCGCGATGGCAAGAAAAGCGCGGGCGTCGTCGCCTGGGATTATCCGACCACCCGTTTCGCCGAAATGGCGGGCGTCGATTTTGTGTCGATCGGCGACAGCGTCGGGGCGAATCTCTGGGGCCATTCAAACCCGCTTCAGGTGTCGCTCGATGAAATCCTCACCTGCTGCAAGGCGGTGCGCCGAGGCGCGACCCGCGTGCTGGTCTCCTGCGACATGCCTTACGGCTATGTGCAGGAAGGCGTCGACAGCGCCCTGAAGGCCGGCGTCCGCATCATGAAGGAAGGCGGGGCGGACATGATCAAGCTCGACGCGGCCGCCGATTTCCCGGAAGTCGTGAAGGCCATGACGAAGGCCGGCATGCCGATCTTCGCCCAGTTCGGGTTGACGCCGCAAACCGCGATCCGTTTCGGCATTCCCTACAGCTCGCAGAATTCGGCCGGCGCGCAGGCGACCGCAGAAGCGGCGAAGAAGCTCGTCGATGAAGCGAAAATGCTGGAAGACGCTGGCGCGGTGGCGCTGGACTTCACCAATTCCGGCCCGGTCGCCGGGCAGGCGGTGGTCGAGGCGGTGAAGATTCCCGTCATCGGCGGCTTCGGCGGCGGCCCATGGCTCGACGGCCGCGTGCGTCTGGCCCAGACGGTTCTGGGCTATGGCGAGAAGTGGCTCGACACCAAGACCGCCACCTATTTCAACACCGCGCAGGGAACGGTCGACGCCTTCCGGGCGCTGGTCAAGGACATCCGCGACGGCAAGCAGATCCTCGGCTGATCGGAGACGACATGGCGACCGCGATCATCGACGGCATTTCCACACGTTACGAGGTCGTGGGCTCCGGTCCCGCCCTGCTCATGTATGCGCCGGGCGGGTTCGACGCGACGATCGAGAAATGGTCGACGCAGGGCGTCTACGCCAAGATCAAACCGCTGAACTATCTGCCGAAGCATTACACCTGCATCCTGTTCGACCGGCGCGAATGCGGCCAGTCGAGCGGGCGCGTCGAGCGTGTGCAATGGTCCGATTTCGTGCGTCACGGGGCGGGCCTGCTCGATCATCTGAAGATCGACCGCGCGCACCTGATGGGCGGCTGCATGGGCTGCCCGCCGGTCGCGGCGTTCGGGCTGGCGCACCCCGAGCGCGTCATCAGCATGATTCTCTGGTGGCCGGTCGGCGGCGCGAAATATCGCCTGTCGAGCCATCAGCGCTTCGCCGAACATCTCGCCTACGTGCACCAGAACGGCCTGCAGGGCGTCGTCGATCTGGTGAAGCGCGACGGCAACGTGTTCAACGCAGATCCGCGCGGCGGCCCGTGGGCGTCGGTGATCAAGCACGACGCCGCCTTCGTGGAGATGTATCTTCGGCAGGATGTCGAAAAGTACAAGCTGATCGTCGCCGGCATGGCGCGCACACTATTCGATCGCGACATTGCGCCGGGGCCGGAGCCGGAAGACATGCTCCGCTGCGAGATCCCCGCGCTGGTCGTGCCCGGCAATGATGTCGCGCACGCCACTTCGGCGGCGTGGTTCACGCACGAGTGTCTGCCGAAGTCGGAGTTCTGGAACGCGCCGGTCTCGGGCCAGACCGAGGAAACGGCGGGGCCGAAGCTGCTGGAGTTTCTGGCGCGGCATTCGTGATCGGACGAGCGCATGCGGGCCACGGATAAACTATCGCCGCCCGAACGTTCCGCTCATCTCTTTCTCCAATGACGTCATCATGCCGTCGCGCTTGCGCACAGCGTAGATCCACGCGCCGAAGGCCCACAGGCCCATGAGACCCACGGCGTACTGGATGCCGATCCAGTCGCCGAGCGCGCCGACGAACAGGGACGCGATCGCTGGCCCGACCTGATTGATGAAGGCGTAAAAGCTGGCGACGCGCCCCCGCATGTTGGGGTCGATGGAATATTGCAGCAGCGTCATCGACGAGACGCGCGTCGACGACGACGCGAAGCCGACGAAGAAGATCACCACCAGCGCGACCCAGATGTTCGGCGCCAGCGCGAGCGCGATGCACGACACCGCGACGCCCAGGACGCCGCGCACGAAATAGGCGCTCAGCCCCATGATGCCGCCGCGCCGGGCGATGACCGAGGCCTGCACCATCGCTCCCACTCCGTAGGCCGAGGTCATCCACGCAAGGCCGCGCGGTCCTTCGCGGAAGACGCCGTCAGCGAGACTCGGCAACAGCAGGTCGATGGTGAACGGCAGCAACGCCAGCGCCGACAGCACCACCATGGTCGGCCCGATGCCGGGATGGTACAGCGAATAATCGAGCGCAGCGCGAATGTCGCCAAACACATTGAGCGATTTCG
>CANJEY010000024.1 GCA_947472615.1 Beijerinckiaceae bacterium | reverse complement strand
GCACGCGGGAAGCGTCAGCGCCCGCCCCCGCTCCGGCAAGCGCGCCCGCCGCCGGTTCGTCCAGCGCCGGCGGCATGGTTGGAATCGTGGCGGCGTCGCTGGCCGTTCTGGCGATTGCGGGCGCCTATTGGTATTTTCCGCCCGTCCGGCAGGCAGTGGCGGCGGTCGCGAAGCCCTTCCAGACCATGCTGGACATGCGGCCGGAGAAGAAGATTCTCGTCGTCGGCAACAGCCGCACCTTTCTCAACGACATGCCCGGCATGATCGGCGATATCGCCGACTCGGCGCGCTCGCCGGCGCGCTACACGTTCACCCGCAAGGGATCGGCGGATGCGTCGTTCCGGCAGCACTGGAACGATCCGAGTGTGCAATACGCGCTGACGCAGCGCTGGGACGAGGTGATCTTCCAGTCGGAAAGCAACGCGCGCTTCTCGCCACAGGCGCGGCAGGAGTTCCTGTCCTATGGCGAGAAGCTGATCGCCGCCGCGAAAGCGGCGCACTCGCCAGCGGCTCTGGTCGTCAACTGGGCGCATGCGGAAACCGCGTTCGGATCGAAGACGACGGCCTCAGCCGCCACTGATCTGCGCGCCCAGACCGTCATCGACCTGCAGAAGGCGCATCGCGAACTGGCGGAGAAAGCAGGCGCTCAACTGATCGACGCCAATCGCGTGTGGGAACAATTCCGCGTGCGCGCGCCCAAGCAGTCCCTCTATGCGGACGGCAATCATCCCAGCGTCACGGGGTCGTATCTGCTGGCGCTGACGATCTACAAGCACCTCTCGGGCGGCGGCGCGGCGACAGTCGCCTATGCGCCAGCGTCAGTCGATCAGGAGGCCGCGGCGACGATGAAGACGCTGCTCGACTGGTGATCGGGCTCGGGCCGGACCGACGTTGGTAGCGGGCGCCCAGGTCGCAGCAGATAATGACTGACGCCCCATTCGGAACCGCCGCGATGGCCGAACAGTCCGGCGGTCGCAAGATAGAACAGCCGCCACCGCCGCCGCCATAAGGACGCCTGTTCGCCATAGACGGCGCTCAGCACAGGGTCGATCCGGCTGGCGTTCGCGTCGAAAATCTCCAGCCAGTGCAACGCGGTCCGCTCGTAGTGCCTGCCGTTCCACCGCCATTCGCCCTCGACCTCGAACAGATCGTCGAATTGTCGGATCAGATCGTGGCTCGGCATCAGTCCGCCGGTGAAAAAATGCTGCGCGATCCAGTCCGCCGCGTCGCGGTGATCGAACCGGTAGGGCGCAGTCTTGTGTGAGAACACATGAATGAACATCCGCCCGTCGCGCGTTAGCCAGCCGCGTGTGCGCGCCAGAAGGGCGCGCCAGTTCGAAATATGTTCGAACATCTCGACCGACAGGATGCGGTCATAGGCTTGATCGGCCTCGAATGCGTTCATGTCGGCCGTCACGACAATCACATTGGGCAGCGCGCGTCGGCGCGCCTCGGACTCGATATGGGCACGCTGCGACGCAGAGTTCGACACGGCCGTGATGCGGGCGTTCGGGAAACGCTCTGCCATGAACAGCGTCAGCGAGCCCCAGCCGCACCCCAGTTCCAGAATCGTCTGCCCGTCCCGCACATCGGCGTGCAGGATCGTCTCCTCCAGCGCGCGAAGTTCGGCGTCCGCCAGGCTCTCGTCGCCGCGATCATAATAGCAGCATGAATATTTCAGGCGCGGCCCCAGCGACGCGGCGAAGAAGTCTGGCGGCAATTCATAATGCTGGTCGTTCGCCGCGGCCGTGTGTTCGGCCACCGGAAACCGCTCCATGTCGCGCGCGAACGCCGGATTGGGATCTACCCGGAGGCGCGACAGCGTCCAGCCGGTGCGTCCGACCAGACAGGCGACGCCCAGACGCGTGATCACGTCCGGAATGTGACGGCGTTCGATGGCGTCGATCGCCGATTTGATGATCTGCATCTCGCGACTGTCGGCTGTGCGCCTGCTCGCATGAGGCCGGCCCGCCAGCGCCCTGTCGACGCCCAACAGCCGAACCCCGGTCTGCGCGCCTCGCAACTTGGGGATGCCTGATTATCAGACACGCGGGCGTCCAGGGTCAATGGCGGCGCTCAAGATCGCGTGATCGTGAGAACGCGACGCTGCTCTTTTCCGAAGCCGGCTAAACTGTTACGTTGAAGACGAAATCAGTGTTTCCCACATCATCGGCCGTCCGCCGGCATCCACACACAGGTGTCGCCCCTTGCTCATGCAGAATCCTGACGTGGTTCGCCGCCGGGTCGGGTCCGCGGGCTGGGGCATGACCGCGACAATCGCATGGCGGAACATGAGCCACGACCCGATCCGGCTCGCGGCGACCATCATCGGCATCGTGTTTTCCGTGTTGCTGATGGGCATGCAGATGGGGCTTTTGCTCTACTTCATCCACACGACTGCAACGTTGGTCGATCACGCCCGCGCCGACATCTGGGTCGCGGCGAACGGCGTGAACACCGTGGATTTGTCGACTCCGTTGTCGCAACGCTGGCGCTACCATGCAATGGCGGTGCCGGGCGTGCAGAAGGCTGAATCGTACATTGTCGATCTGGCGTTCTGGAAACGCGGAAACGGCACGCGCGAAAGCGTCATCCTCGTCGGCGTCGATCCCGACGCCACGATGGGCCAGCCATGGGCGATGGTTCCGGGCACGACGGCGGCCGACGCTCTGTCGGTTCCTGACGGCGTCATCATCGACCGAATGTACATGGAAAAACTTGGCGTCAGCAAACTCGGCGACATGTTCGAGATCAATGACCGTCGCGTGCGCGTCGCTGGATTTACACAGGGCATCCGCACCTTCACGCAATCGCCCTATGTGTTCACCACGCTGACGCGCGCACGCGAACTGGCGCGGCGCGCGCAAGATCACATCGCCTATGTGCTGATCCGCCTCGAACCGGGCGCCGATGCGCCGAAAGTGCTGGCGGATCTGCGCGAGCGGCTAATCGATTGCGACGTGCTGATGGCGCCCGACATTTCGGCGCGCAGCTCGAATTACTGGTTGTTCTCTACCGGCGCCGGCATGTCGCTGATCATGTCGGGCCTGCTCGGCCTCCTCGTCGGCGGCGTCGTGGTGGCGCAGACGTTATACGCCAGCACGATGGATCGGCTGCCGCAATATTCCACGATCCGCGCCATGGGGGGGCCGACATCCTATCTAGTCCGCATCGTGCTCGTGCAGGCGGGGCTATCGGGACTGATCGGTTACGCGATCGGCATCGTTTGCGTCTACGGGCTCGTGTTCGCCT
The DNA here is from genome assembly GCA_947472615.1 of Beijerinckiaceae bacterium. Classification (GTDB taxonomy): domain Bacteria; phylum Pseudomonadota; class Alphaproteobacteria; order Rhizobiales; family Beijerinckiaceae; genus Terripilifer. The sequence continues at coordinate 17,457 of CANJEY010000024.1, read as the reverse complement.
TGCGGGACGCCAGCGCCGCGCCTGAACTGCCATTCCGGCTCGCGATCTTCATCGCCTTCGTAACCTTGCTCACCTGTCTCATCGCCTCCATCGTGTCGATGACGAAGGTGAACAGGATCGACCCCACGCGGGTGTTCCGGTGAGCGTGCTGATCGAGACGCGCGGCGTCGGTCATGTGTTCGGAAAAGGCGAGATGTCGTTTCGCGCCCTGCGGGAGATTGACCTGTCGGTCAATCGCGGCGAAATGCTGATGCTGATGGGTCCGTCCGGCAGCGGCAAGACGACGCTCGTGCAGATCATAGGCGCGCTGTTACGGCCCTCCGAAGGCGCAGTGCTGCTCGACGGACAGGATCTGAGCCAACTCAACGAAACGCAGCGCCGCAAGGTTCGCCTCGCCGAATTCGGCTTCGTATTTCAGGAGTACAATCTGTTTCCGACGCTGACGGCGCAGGAGAATGTGATGGTCGCGCTCGATTTGCTCGGCGTTGGCCGCAGCAAGGCGCGCACCACCGCCAACGATCTGCTGGCCTCGGTCGGGTTGAGCGACAAACTGCATCTGAAACCCGAATTGCTGTCGGGCGGGCAACGCCAGCGCGTCGCCATTGCGCGTGCGCTCGCGGCCGATCCGCGCGCACTACTGGCCGACGAGCCGACCGCCGCGCTCGATTCCGAAAGCGGCCAGCGCGTGATGGAATTGTTTCGCGATCTCGCGCACAGGCAGGGCCGCGCCGTGCTGATTGTCACGCACGATCCACGCATTCAACGTTACGGCGACCGCGTCGTGCGCATCGAGGATGGCCGCATCGCCGACGATCGCGCCATCGCGGCGCACGAGAAACACTGACGAGGAGCAAGCCTTGATCCACTCCGTCCGGCTGTCGCGTCTCCTGATCGCCATGACGTGTCTAGCGTGCGCGCCGTCGTTTGCAGCCGAGCGTAATCTGCTCGCCGCGCCGGGCGTCGTCGAACCCGTAGGCGAGGAGCGCGAGGTCGCTTCCGAGGTGATCGGTCGTATCGAGAAAATGCTGGTCGAAGAAAACCAGCAAGTGAAAGCCAATCAGGTGATCGCCATCATCGCGCGGGCGGAACTGGAAGCTCATGCCGCCTCGGCGCGCGCGACGCTGGCGCTACGCAAGGCGGAACTTGCGCGTCTGATGAACGGCGCGCGGGCCGAAGAACGGCGCGAGCTGGCGGCGGTGGTCGAACAACTCGAAGCTGAACGCGACTATCTGCGCGCCGATTTGGAGAGGCAGACGCCGCTGGCGCAGGCAGGCGTCGCAGCGAAGTCGCGGCTGGAACAGGCCCGTAGTCAGTTCGACGCAGCGGAGGCGCGACTGAAAGCGTCGCGCGAACGACTCGCGGTGGCCCAGGGCGCTCCGCGTCCTGACGACATTCAGGCGGCCGACGCGCGTGTGGCGGCCGCGCAGGCTGATGTCGATCTCGCAGCCGCCCAACTGGAGAAGACGACGTTGCGATCTCCGATCGACGGCACCGTGTTGCGCCTTGAGCGCAAGGCCGGCGAAGTCGTCGGCAATCAACCGCCTACGCTGGTCGCGGTTATCGGCGATCTGAGCCGGCTGCGCGTCCGCGCCGAAGTCGACGAACTCGACGTCGGGCGCATCGCCACCGGCCAGCAGGTGCAGGTCTCGGCGAGCGCCTATCCGGGCAAGCGTTTTGCCGGCAAGGTCGTGCAGGTCAATCGCCGGATGGGCAAGAAGCAGATCTTCACGGGACGCGCCGCCGAGCGACTCGACAATCGCGCCCTGCAGGTGCTGGTCGAACTGGAGCCCGGCGTCGATCTTCCGGTTGGGTTGATGATGGACGTCTATGTGGTCGACGCTCCCCGTTAGGCTCTCAACCTGAATACAGCTTTCGCAACAACACAATCGGGCTTAGACGCAACCAAGCGTCAAATTTCAAGACGAACGTCCGAGGCCGCCCAGAAAGTCGGCGGATCTGGCGTGTAAGATTCTCGCGTCGTTGCTTCTCCGCCTGCTTGACAATAACCGATGATCTTCTGCTTAACTATGCCGGGTCGCATCGGGGCGGAGCGAGAATGAAGACTCGCCCAATGTGTCACATCGTGGAGTCCGTCGCTGGGGGCAGCTTGAAATGGACAGCATCGTTCAGCTTCCGAAATCGTGGATTGAGGCGCAGTCGGGCGATGTCGCGCTCAACGGGACAGTCCTCGAAATCACCGAAGAAGGCATCGTTCTCGAGGTTGACGAATCGCTGGGACGTCTCGCGCAGGATGGCGTGACGCTCGACCGCATACGTCTCAACGTCGACGGCGTAGATCACGCAGATTTGAAACTGACGCTGTCGCAGATTCCCGGCGCACGCGCATCCGTCATGGCGCGAGCCGCCGACGATCGAACCGAATCCATACTCTGGGAAGCCTCCTACAATCGCCGGCACAAAAGGGATTCAAAGCGCGACAAGCATGAGGAGCTTCCGCCAACGGTGCCGGCGCGCGGTCACAACACGGAAATCGCCCGTGTGGAGCGGCTCGACTTCATCCGCGAGCAGACCGGCGCCCCGCTCATACGCATTGGATCGCCGACGTTGCCCGTCACGCGGCTGAGCAATAATCTCGAATCCTATATTGGCTCGATCGAAATTCCAGTCGGGGCCGCAGGACCTTTGCGGATCAACGGCGAACACGCGCGCGGCGTCTTTTATGCGCCCATCGCCACGACGGAAGGCGCGCTCGTCGCGTCGATCACGCGCGGCGCATGGGCATTCACGCACGCTGGCGGCATCAACGCGCAAGTGTTTCGCCAGCGGATGATGCGCGTCCCATATTTTCGTTTGGGTTCGATGAAGCAGGCGCTGTTCATGGGCACCTGGCTGACCGATCACTTCGACGCGATCCGCGCCAAGGCGCGCGAATTTTCCAACTACGCCGATCTCGTTGAAGTGCAGCCGCAGGTGCAGGGCGACGCCCTGCATGTGCATTTCATCTACGAGACCGGCGATGCCGCCGGCCAGAACATGACCACCACTTGCACGTGGAAGACGTGTCTGTGGATTCTCGAACGGCTGAATGCGTTTCCCAACCTGCAGGTGCTCGACTTCATCATCGAGGCAAACCTCTCGAACGACAAGAAAGTTACTTATCAATCGTTCATCAAGGGGCGCGGCATTCACGTTCAAGCCGATGGCTTTCTGCCAGACAAGATCGTGAAGCGCATCCTCAAGGTTGATTCCGCCAAGTTGTTCGAGACCTATCTTGATTTCACTCAGGGCAGCCTGCAGGCCGGCATGGTGGGCTTCAACGTCAATGTCGCGAATGTCATCGGCGGCATGTTCACCGCAACCGGGCAGGACATCGCCTCCGTTCACGAATGCTCGATCGCGCATCTTCAAATGCATCGTCGCGACGGCGGCATCTATGCGTCGCTGACATTGCCGAGCCTTATCATCGGTACGGTGGGTGGCGGCACAGGCCTGCCGCATCAGCGCGAGGCGCTGGAAATGCTCAACTGCGCGGGCGCGGGCAATTCCCGCAAGCTCGCCGAAATCATCGCGTCATTCGCGCTGTCGCTGGAACTATCGACGGCGTCCGCCATCGCCAGCGGCCAATTCGCGATTTCGCACGAGAAACTCGGACGCAACCGGCCGGTCGCATATTTCACACTCGACCAGCTGACGGCCGGCTATTTCGCCGATCATATGTCGGCGAACGTCCGCAAGGCGGAGCCGATCGCCAACGTGAAACTCGGCTCGAGCATCGTCACCGAACTGTCGCGCAAGGGGCAGGACAAGGCGGTCGGCCACTTCCCCTATCTGCTGACAGTCGACGACGGTGGCAAGACTGACACGATCGAGGTGATCGTCAAGAGCAAGCCGACGGATGCCGAGGTGCTGAACATGCTCGGCAAGCTTGCCGTGCTGGGCGGCAACGATCTCGCCAAGGCGTTCCGCGCCTGGGGAGCCATCAGCGAGTTTCAGGCCTGTCATGATCGTGAGCTGGCGATTTATGGACTTGACGAGCCTGCGGTCAAGCGACTCACGCCGCGCATTCACGGCCTGCATCGCGACCCTAATCGGGAGATCTATCTCATCATCATGGAGCGGTTGACCGACATGGAACTGATGGACACGTCCGACGACGTGTCCAGCTGGACCAGCGAACACATCGGTCAGGCGCTCAAGGACATCGCGCAGGTGCATGGACGCTGGCTCGGGCGCGAGTCCGATCTGCGCGCGATGGGCCTGTTCGACAACGCGCCGTCGCGACGCGGCATGGTCGGCGCGACGGCGCTTTGGAAAGGCCTCATCCAGCAGGCGCGCGATGAATTCCCCGAATGGGTGAAGAGCGCCCATGCGAGCCGCTATCATCAGTTGGTGGAATCGCTGCCCGAGTGGTGGGCGGCGATCGAGCGCCTGCCTCGCACGCTGATCCACAACGACTTCAATCCGCGCAACATCGCGTTCCGGCAGGTCGACGGCGCACGCCGCCTCTGCGTCTACGACTGGGAACTGGCCACGATCCATCTGCCGCAGCACGATCTCGCTGAACTGCTGATCTTCACCCTCGGCCCGGACGCGACGCTCGATCAGGTTCGCGCTTTTGTCGAACAACATCGCCTCGACGTATCGGCCGCCGCCGGACGCGATCTCGATGCGGACGACTGGTGGAACGGCTTCCGCTGGTCGCTGCGCGATCTGGCGGTCAATCGCGTCGCCATGTACCTGCTGGCGCATAGCGCCAAGCACTACGGCTTCATGGAGCGCATATTCGCCGCCACCATGCACCTTCTGGATCTGGTCGAGGATCAACCGGCGTGAGCGCTTCTGCCGATCTGTCCTCGCCCCTACCGCAGCGACTCAAGGCGTGGATCGACGAGCGGTTTCCGCTCGCCAATGCTCCGGCATTCTTCCTGTTCTACCTGACGGCGGCGTTTGTCGCCGCCCATGATCGCGGCGGCGCCGTGCAGTTCAGCTTCACCGATCTCGTCTCGTGCCTCGCGGTGTGGAGCATGTTTCTACTGCTGCGCGTGTTCGACGAACACAAGGATTACGCTGAAGACGTGATCTACCATTCGGATCGCGTGCTACAGCGCGGCCTCATCACGCTCGGCCACCTCAAGATCGTGGGCGCTGTCTGTTTCGCATTCACGCTGCTCTGGTCGCTGGCGCGTGGCGGAGGCTTCGGCGCGCCGGCGATCGCATGGATCATCATGACCGGCTGGGCCTGCCTGATGGCGGTCGAATTCTTCTGCAGCGCATGGCTGAAAGAGCGACTGACAATTTATGCGCTGTCGCACATGGCGATCATGCCGCTGGTCGCATGGTGGTGCGTGACGCTCAAATCTCCCACGGCGGCCTTCACCAGCAATGTGGCGTTGCTGGCGCTTCTGTTTTTTCTCACGGGGCTCGCATTCGAACTCGGCCGCAAGACGCGTGGTCCCGAGGAAGAGCGCGACGGCGTCGACAGCTATTCGAAGATATTCGGCACGCGCGAGTCTGCCGTCCTGGTGCTGATCGTGACGATCGCCATCGTGGCGCTCATCGAAGTCCTCGTGGCGCAAATGCAGGCTCCGCCGCGCGCGGTCTGGCTGTTCGCACTGGCCATCGTCGGCGGGCTGCCGCCTGTCGCGGCGATCCTGATGTTTCTGCGCACGCCATCCGCGTCCGGCCGGAAAAAGACGGAAGCGTCGCTCGGCCTGCTGGCTCTGTTTGGCTACGGGGCGATCATCACGGCGGTCATCGTCAGCAACGGATTTGTGTGGACATGACGATCTCGACCTCTGGCCAAACTGCCGTTCTTCTTCTCAATGCAGCCGACGCGGCGGTCTTCGGTGAATCTGAACTCGGCGGCAAGGCGTCCAATCTCGCGTGGTTGTCGCGCAATGGATTTCGCGTTCCGGATTGGATCGTACTGACAACGGCAGCGTTCGATCTTCAGATCGTTCATGCAGATGTCGCAAACAGTCTGAAACAACTGCCCGACAGTTGGGGCGGCGACGAAGCGAAACTCGACGCGGCGGCAGAGTCGATCCGCCAGCGCCTGTGCGACGCGCCGCTGCATCCCGAACTCGCCGCCGCACTGGCGAAAGCTGTCGGCGATAGCGCCGAGTTCTTCGCCGTGCGCTCATCGGCTGTGGGCGAAGATTCGGCGGCGGCTTCGTTCGCCGGCCAGCTCGATTCTTTCATGTTCCGCAAAGGACTTGCGGCGATTGAGGAAGCGGTGCGCCGTTGCTTCGCCAGCGCTTTCAATGTGCGCGCCGTGCGCTACCGTTTGCGCCACGGCATGGACATCGGCGCGACGCGAGCCGCAGTGATCGTACAGAAGATGATCGAGGGCGAGGTCTCGGGCGTCTGTTTCACGGCGCATCCGATCAGCGGCCGCCGCGATCACGCGTTAATTTCCGCCGCTTACGGCAGCGGCGAAGGCATCGTGTCGGGCCATTGCGTGACTGATGAATTCACGCTGCCGCTCTATGGCGAATCCATTGAGAAGATCGTCAACGACAAGGACGTCGCGCTCGTGTTCGATCGTCAGGCCGGGCAGGGGCTGACGGAAATGTCGGTCGAGTCCGGCAAACGCAATGTCGCGTGCCTCGCCGATGATCAAGTGCGCGCGCTGCGCGACATGACGCGCGCCATCGCCGAGCGTCTGGGGTCGCCGCAGGATATCGAATGGACGTTCGCCGGTGGACAATTCCACATTCTGCAAACGCGCCCGATCACCTCGTTGCCCTTGCCGCAGAAGCCAAAAGGCAATCGCATCGTCTGGGACAATTCCAACATTCAGGAAAGCTATTGCGGCGTCACCACGCCGCTGACGTTTTCGTTCGCACGCCGCGCCTACGCGCAGGTCTATGAGCAGACATTGCGGCTGACCGGGCCTTCGCCGCAACTGGTGGAAGAATATCGGCCCGCGCTCGAAAATCTGCTCGGTCTCGTGCGTGGTCGCATTTATTACAACATCAACAATTGGTATCGCGGCCTGCTGTTGCTGCCCTCCTTCAAGACCAACAAGGCGGACATGGAGCGCATGATGGGTCTGCAGGACCCGGTCGATTTTGTCGATCCTCCCGCGGTCGGTCTGATCGACAAATTGCGTAAGGTTCCGCGCGTCGCCCGGACGCTGTTGACGCTGATGTCGGCGTTTCGGCGCATCGACAGACTCGCGGCAGACTTCCTTGCGCATTTCAACGCTGTGTATCGCGCAACAGAGAGGCGCCGCTTCCACCAGATGGAGCTTGGCGAACTCATCGCGCAGACGCACAGTCTGCGCGCGCAATTGCTCAACCGCTGGCAGCCGCCGATTCTCAACGACTTCTTCGTGATGATGATGAACGGCCGCGTCGCGCGCCGGCTCGAAGGATCGGGCGTTGAAAATCCGGCGCTGGTGCAGAACAAGCTGATGGCCGGCGAGGAAGGCATCGAAAGCACGGAGCCCACCAAGGAGTTGATCCGCTGCTGCGCGGTCATCCGCAACGATCCCGTGCTGATCGACGCCTTCGCGCGCATCGGCAACGATCGGCTGATGGATCATCTGCAGGTGCGCGCGCCCGCGTTCTACCAGCGATGTCAGGACTACATCGAGCGCTACGGCGACCGCACGATGGGCGAGCTGAAGCTGGAAACCATCACGCTGCGGCAGAACCCGACGTTTCTGTTCGTGATGATGCGCAACCTGATGGGCCGCCCCGATCTCAGCCCCGAGGGTCTCGACGCCACCGAAAAAGCGCTGCGCGGCGAGGCCGAGCAGCAGGCCTGGGCCGCCGTCCGTAAGCGTTACGGCGGCTGGGGGCTGAACCGATTTCGCCGCGACGTGACGCGTCTGCGCGCCGCCGTGCGCAATCGCGAGAACATGCGGCTGGCGCGCACGCGCCTGTTCGGCCTGTTCCGCGATCTCTATCTCGAAATCGGGAAGCAGATGGCGATGCATGGTCTGCTCGCCGAGGCGCGGGATGTTTTCTATCTGACGGTAGAGGAGATCGAGGCGTTCGATGAAGGCCGCGCGGCGCAGACGGATCTGAAGTCGCTGACGGCGGCCCGCAAGGCGGAGTTTGCCGGCTATGAAGCGGCCGATATCGCACACCACTTCATCACGCATGGACTCGTGCATCTCGGCAACGATTTCACCTATCCGTATGCGACGAGCGCGCCCGATCCGGACGCCGAGCGGCTCACCGGCCTTGGCTGCTATCCGGGCGTGGTTGAACAGGAACTTCGGCTGATATTCTCGCCCGACGATGTGCACGATCTCGCGGGCCGCATCCTTTGTACGGTCCGAACCGATCCGGGTTGGGCGCCGCTGTTCCCGTCGGCCGGCGGTATTCTGGTTGAGCGCGGATCGACGCTCTCTCACTCGGCCGTGGTGGCGCGCGAATTGGGCATCCCGGCGATCGTCAACGTGCCGGGCCTTACCAGCATCGTGCGCGACGGCGAACGTGTGCGGATGGACGGCTCGTCGGGCGTAGTCCTCCGGCTCGATCGGACGGATACGGCGGCATGAGCGGGTCGGGCAATTTCGTCGAACCGATGCTCGCCCATTGCGCGGCATCGCCGGATCGTCTGGCGATCGTGCTGCCGGGAGCGGATGGCGCCGAGACTGTGCGAATGACCTACGCCGACCTGGCGCGCGATATCGCAAGTTGGCAGGCAGGACTGGAGAAAGCCGGCTTCGCGGCGGGCGATCGGATCGTGTTGCTGTTCCGGCCCGACAGGCGCCTGTACGGCCTGCTGCTGGCGCTGTTTGCGTCCGGCATGGTCCCGGTTTTCATCGACGCCGGAATGGGCGTGCGCAAGATTCTGCAGGCCATCGCGGATGCGAAGCCGAAAGCCATCGTGTCGATGACGAAGTTGCTGCGCCTGCGGCCCTTTGTGAGCGCGCTGCGCAATGTCCCCTGCTACAACGCCGACCGCGAGGGATCGCTGTCGTCGCTGGATGCGTTGTTCGTTGATGAAGGCCGCGCGCCTCGACTTGTCGATCGCAAGCCCGACGATCATGCGTTGATCACTTTCACGTCGGGCAGTACCGGCCGTCCGAAAGGCGCGGACCGCACGCACGGCCTGCTGTGCGCGCAGCATGAGGCGCTCGACGCCGCATGGCCGTTGCAACCGGGCGACAGGCCCGTCACGTCGCTGCCGATCTTCCTGCTGCACGGGCTCGCTTGCGGAGTCACCACGACGCTCGCTGATTGCGATCTGTCGAAGCCCGGAGAGGTTGATCCAGCCCGCATGGTGCGCCAACTCGTCGCCGAGCAGGCGACCATGATGGTCGCTGCGCCGGCCTTCGCGCTGCGCGTCGCGGATTACATGGCGGCCGAGAAGACCACGATCGACAGTCTCCACACCGTGTTCATCGGCGGCGCGCCCTCGTCGCCCGCGATGGTGGCGCGCTATCAGGCTGGTTTCGGTGAAGGCCGGGTCGGCATCGTCTACGGATCGACCGAGGCCGAGCCGATTTCGCTCGTTCGCGCGGAGGAGATTCTCACCAGCCCGGCCGACGCCGTGCTGGTCGGGCGACCCGCGCCGCACACCAGCATATTGGTCGGCGATCTGCAGGGCGCAGGTCCGTGGACGGAAGCGGATGTCGCCGCTTGCGCTCTGCCGACGGGTGGCGCGGGCGAGATTCTCGTCAAGGGCCCGCATGTGCTCAAGCGCTATGTCGACAATCCGGCAGCCACCGCCGAGAGCAAGATTCCCTGCGCGGACGGCGAAGTCTGGCACCGCACCGGCGATCGCGGCTATCTCGATCTTGATGGCCGGCTGTGGCTGACAGGCCGCTGCCGCGATGTGGTGACGCATTTCGGCGCGCCGTACGATCCGTTCCCGCTTGAAATCCGCGCCGAGAATCTGGCAGGCGTCCGCCGCGTGGCCGTCGTCGGCCACGAGGGCGCGATGCGCCCCACCGTCTTCGTGGAAGCGGAGCCTGGCGCCGACCGGGCGGCCGTACTGGCAGGGCTGCGCAAGGCGTTGCCGTCGGAGCCTTGGCCGGCAGACGCGATCAGCTTTGTTGATCCGATGCCGATGGACGGGCGACACAATAGCAAGGTCGACCGCCCGTCGTTGCGCGCGCGTCTGGAGCAGCGCGCCGTGGGGGCGCGCGCCGGATCGAACTGGATCGTGCGGCTGAATTTCGTCGATGTCCTGTCTCTGGCGGGCGCATCGCTGGCGATCTGGGCGGCCGGACTGGCGATGGCGGGGCATTACGCCTTCGCGTTGGCGGCTCTGTCGGCCGCGATGCTGTTCGATGGCCTGGACGGTCATCTGGCGCGGAGGTTCAACACGCTGCGGCCATTCGGCCGCTATCTTGACGGCTTCGTCGACGTGCTCGACTACCTCGCGATTCCGGGCCTGTTCCTTTACCTGTGGGGCTTTTCGGGGCCGCTCGACGTGATCGCCATCATGGCGATGCTGATGGCGGGCATGACGAGGCTCGCAGTGTTCAATGAAGTCGGCAATCTGCCGCGCCCGCAGGGCAAGCCGGGCTATCTCGGCATGCCGGTGTTCTGGACGATCTTCATCCTCTGGGGCGCGTATCTGCTGTCGCTGGCGGTGGATCGCTGGCTGGTGTTCTGGCTGCTCGACGTCGTGCTGCTCGCCAGCGCCGCCGCGATGCTGCGCAATGCGATGTTCTTCAAGTTTACCAGGCTTGCGCATCTGCTGTTGATTCCCGGCTGCGGCGCACTCGTGTTCACGCTGCTCGGCTTCATCGAAAGCGCACCGCAGGCCGGCAGAACGCTGTTGGAATCGTCGGCGTCGGCGCTGGTGCTGATCCTGCCGTGCGTCATCGGCATGTCGCTGCATATGCTGGTCGTTGCGCGCAACTGGCTGCCGGGTCTGCGCATCCCGATCAACGAGCGCCTGTTCGGCGCGAACAAGACCTGGCGTGGCTTCGTGGTTGGCCCGCCACTGTGCGTGCTCGGCGCAGTTCCAGCGGTGTGGCTGGCGCAGGGTCTGCCGCAGCTCGCGTCAATCACGCCGGACTTTGCATCCGTGTTGAAGCTCGGCGTGCTGATGGGCGTCGCCTATCTGCTGTTCGAACTGCCGAATTCGTGGATCAAGCGTTTCATGGGCATCCCCGCCGGCGGACAGGCGCAGCGCAACGCGTGGATGTTCGTCGTTGGCGATCAGGTGGATTCCGGCATCGGACAGGCTGTCTTCGCGGCGTTGTTCTTCGCCGCGCCGTGGAGCGTCGCAGGCTTGATGATCCTGTTGTTTCCCTTCGTGGCGTTGCTGGTGAAGCGAATCCTGTTCGCGCTGAAATGGAAGAAGAGCGCCATCTGACGCGTCGCGCACAAGAGGAATGATCTACGGTGGAATGGACGGCCGATAGTAAAATCCCTGAAGATTTCTTCGCGATTCCGCGCCTTGTCTATGCCGACGATCGCGTCTGGATTCCCGAGCAGCCTGTCGATGTCGCAGCGCTGTTTCACCCGCGGCATTCATTCTTCGAACTGGGGCAGGCGTGGGTCGACGTCATTCCCGGCAAGGCGCGGCTCGCAGGTTTTATCCATCCGGACGCAAAGGTGGGCGACGAGCCCGCCGCCTATTTCGGCTATTGGGAAGGCGTCGACGATCTGGCGGCGCAATTCGAGATTTTCGGCCGCTTCGAGGCATGGGCGCGCAGCAAGGGCGTCAGCCAAGTCATGGGGCCGATCAATTTCCGCACGCATTACTCGTATCGGCTGCGGCTGGATCATTTCGACACGCCGCCCTTCTATCCGGGCGAGCCTTACAATCCGGCCTATTATCTGAAGCTCATGCAGGCGCTGCGCTATGAACAGAACGGCCTCTATCACAGCTGGTTCGGCGATGCGGCCGAGATCATCGCCGCCACGAAAGACGCGCTCGAACGCGTGATGGCGCGCGCGGAATCGCACGGCCTGCGCTTCATGCCGCTGACGCCGCAATACTGGAACGACAATATCGAGGCGTTGCACGAGGACACGCGCGCCATCTTCGGCGACAATCCGGGCTTCTCCCAAATCTCGCTCGCGGAGTTCAAGAAGCTGCTCGGATCCGAGCGCATCGCCGCGATGGATCCGCGCTGCTCCGTCATCACGCTCGGCAAGGATGGCCGCATGGTGGCGTTCATGCTGTGCTTTCCAGACTGGGCGCCCTTGCTGAATCAGGGCGCATCGCCGCGCTTTCTGCCGGGCCAGCTGCGCTATGACGAGCATTTCCGCCTGCTGAAGAACCCGTTGCTGCTCGGCAAGACGGTGGGGGTGATGCCGGCCTATCGGCGTCTCGGGCTGTTCGAGATCATGTGCTATCTCACCGCGAAGGCGAGCCTCGACGACTACGCCCATGTCGGCACGGTGCTGATCCGCGCCGGCGGATTGTCGGCGAGCCGCGCCGGCAAGGTGTTCTCGCTGCCCGGCTGCTACACGCATGATTACGGCCTATTCGGCCGGACGCTCGAGCCTGTGTGAGGACGACGGACTTGCTCGATCTCCACTCGTTCCCCAATCTGCTGGCGCTGTTTCTGAAGCAGGCCGATACATATGAAGATCGACCATTCCTGTGGAGAAAGCAGGATGGCGCCTACAGGCCGCAGTCGTGGCGGCAGATCGCTCGCACGACCGACGCGTTGATCCATGGCTTGCAGCGTATCGGCGTGCAGCGCGGCGATCGTGTCGTGCTGGTCGGCGAAAATCGGCCCGAGTGGCTGATGAGCGATCTCGGCATCATCGGCGCTGGCGGCGTGGCGGTTCCTGCCTATACGACCAACACGACGGCGGATCACCGTCACATTCTGAACAGCAGCGGCGCAGTGGGAGTCATCGTGTCGACGCCTGCGTTGGCGAAGATTATAATGCCAGCCGCAATTGCGTCGCCGGCATGTCGCTGGCTGGTCGTCACGGACGGCGATGCGCCTGCCGCCGATGCGAACCTCGCGACGCACAAATGGTCCGACCTTGCGGCGCATGAGCCCGGTGGCGGCAGCCCGCTGAAGGCCATGGCGGACATTTTGCAACGCACAGATGTCGCGGGCTTCATCTACACGTCTGGCACGGGCGGCGCCCCGAAGGCCGTGATGTTGAGCCATGGCTCTGCGCTGGCGAATTGTCATGGCGCGCGCGGCGCGCTACATCCGCACGATCTCTCGAACGAAGTCTTCCTGTCGTTCCTGCCGCCGTCGCACGCCTATGAACGCACGCTCGGTCAGTTTCTGCCGATCGCGCTCGGCGCACAGATTTACTACGGCGAAGGGATCGAACATCTCGCCCGCAACATCGAAGAATCGAAGCCGACGCTGCTGGCCTGCGTGCCGCGCATGCTGAGCGCCATGCGCCAGCGCATCGAGCGCACAGTGGAGCGGCAGGGCGGCATGAAAGCCAAACTGTTTCGCGAGACGCACCGCATTGGCTGCGCGCGTCAGGATGGCAGGCTCGGATTCGTCGATCAACTCGCGGATGTCGCGTTCGAGAAACTGGTGCGCGCGAAATTTCGCGAACGCTTCGGCGGGCGTGTGAAAGCGATGGTCTGCGCCGGCGCGGCGCTCGATCCTGATGATGGGCGATTTTTCACCGCGATGGGCGTGCCGATCCTGCAAGGCTACGGACAGACCGAAGCCGGTCCGATGATCTCGGCCAACACGCCGCTCAGCTGCAAGATGCACAGCGTTGGCCGGCCCATCGATGGCGTCGAGGCGCGCATCGCCGACGACGGCGAAATCCTCGTGCGCGGCGAAGGCCTGATGCGCGGCTACTGGAACGATGAGGCGTCCACAGCAGCCGCCATCGTCGATGGGTGGCTGCACACCGGCGATATCGGTCACATCGACGGAGACGGCCATCTGCACATCACCGACCGGAAGAAGGACATCATCGTCCTGTCGGGCGGCGACAATGTGTCTCCGGCGCGCATCGAAGGCGTGCTGACCCAGTGCGACGAAATCCTGCAGGCGGCGGTGTTCGGCGATGACCGCGCCAGCGGCCTGACGGCCGTGGTCGTACCTGATCCGGAGTTCGTGAAGACCCTGCCGGACCAGAGCGAAAAGGCGGTGCGCGACACGGTGCAGAAAGCCGTCGATCGCGCCAACCGCAACCTCGCGCTGTTCGAGCGGGTGCGCAACGTGGTGCTCGCGCCCGATCCGTTCACGATCGACAAAGGCCTGATGACGCCGACGCTGAAAATCCGCCGGCATCTCGTGCGGCAATTGTATCTCGATCAGTGACGCCGCGAGCTCAACGCGTCGTCAGCGCTGCGTCTCGGGCGTCATCGCCGCACTTGTGGGCGGGCTGGGCGTGATTGCCCAAAGAATCCGCGAGGCTGCCTCGATTGCGGTCTGCCCCCGGCTTGTCAAAATCGCGTAACATGCGACATTCTTTCGCATTCGCTCTCGGGAGGCATCAGGCGTGTCGTTTGCACCTATCAGGACCATTCTGGCGGTCTGCATGTCCGGCGCGCTGGGCGTTTTCGCCGCGCAGGCGCAGGAATTGTCGAAGGCCGAGCAGATCTACGCCGATCTGGCGAAACTGCCGAAGGCCGAGCGCGCCAAGGAAATCGAGGCGGGCGCGCGTCGCGAAGGCACGATCAGCATCGTGCAGACCCTGCGAGAAGACCTCGGCAACGGCCAGATTCAGCTTTTCGCCAATCGCTATCCGTTTCTGAAAGTCGACTGGACGGCGTCTCTCGGATCGGCCGACGGCGCGCAGCGCCTGTATTCAGAAGAAGTCGCCGGCCGCCACCTGACCGACGCGATCAATGTTGCGATCGTCGATATGTCGGATCTGCTGCTCAAGAACATGATCGCCCGTTACCCGACGCCGGAGCGCGACCGGATCTATCCCAAGTTCCGCGATCTGTTCGAGCCCGAAGGCCGGTTCACGCTCACCTTCTGGGACGTGAACGGCATGGTCTACAATACCAATCTCGTGCCGCCCGATCGCGTGCCGAAGCAATGGATGGATCTCTGCGATCCGTTCTTCAAAGGCAATTTTTCGTTCGATCCGGTGCTGGCGCGACAGGTCGCGGGCTTCTACACGCTGATGGGCGACAAGACGCTTGAGTTCTTCCGTTGTCTCGGGCGCAACAAGCCGATCGTGCAACGTGGATTTTCGCAGCGCTTCGCCCTGATGGCGGCGGGCGATCACATGATCGAGGCGGATTCCTATCTGTATCAGGCCTACGCCGAGAAAAAGAAGAATCCCCAATCGCCTGTCGCGATCGTCCCGACCGGGACATCGCCACCGCTGGCGTCCTTCGGCGGAGTCGGCATCAATCGCCAGACCCAGCATCCATATGCGACGGCGCTGTTTGTCGACTGGATGGTGTCGGACGAATCACAGAATTATCTGGCCGCCAATCTTCGTGGCCCGGTCGCCGCGAAGCATCCATATCTGACCGACGATTCGAAATTCGTCGTCATGCCAGACCTGCCCAAGAACATCATTGATCCGCTCGTCGACGAATGGCGGCGCAATATCGAAGGCACGAAATGATCCGGCCTTCCACACCCCGAGGTGCGAAATGACAGCGCAGATTCCCGTCATCGATATCGGCAAGTTCCTCAGCTCCAGCCCTGCCGACCGCATGGGCGTCGTCAAGGACGTGCAGAGGACGCTCGAGGAGATCGGCTTCCTCATCATCTCCGGCCACGGCGTGTCGCAAGATCTGATCGACCGCGTATCGGCCGCGACGCTCGCGTTCTTCGATCGGCCACATGAGGAGAAGTCGAAGTTCGTCGTTCCGGGACATCCCAACCGCGGCTACGGCGCGATGCAGTCGCGCACGGTCGGGCTCAATCACGATCCTTCGCTGAAGAAGTCGCTTCAGGAAGGCTACGGCCTCGGCACA
Organism: Beijerinckiaceae bacterium; assembly: GCA_947472615.1. Classification (GTDB taxonomy): domain Bacteria; phylum Pseudomonadota; class Alphaproteobacteria; order Rhizobiales; family Beijerinckiaceae; genus Terripilifer. The sequence goes on along the minus strand of CANJEY010000024.1, from coordinate 1,686 downwards.
ATGGAAATGAAGCTCGACGAAAAGACCCAGCAGGGTGCGGGCCTTGGCCGCTTCGTGCAGAACGTGTTCCCCGATGAGCCGGCGGATTTCGAGCCAGCGACGCGTGAGTACTACGCCGAGATGGGACGCCTGCACGCCACCATCATGCGCATGTTCGCGGTCGCGCTCGATCTGCCGGAAAATTACTTCGAGCCGATGCTGACGCATCCCGACAACACTTTGCGTCTCACGCATTATCCGGCGCTGGACCGCGAGCCGGAGCCCGGTGAACTGCGCGCTGGAGCGCACACCGACACCGGCATCCTGACGATTCTCCATATCGACGACACGCCGAATTCGCTGCAGGTGCAGACGCGATCTGGCGAATGGATCTTCGTCAACAAGGTGCCGGGCACCTACATCATCAACATCGGCGACCTGATGATGCGCTGGACCAACGACAAGTGGGTCTCGAACATGCACAAGGTCGTCAACCCGCCGTTCGTCAACGGAAAGGCCAAGCGCCGCCTGTCGATCGTCACCTTCTGTCAGGTGAATTTCGACACGGTCATCGACTGTCTGCCCGGCTGCTCCAGCCCTGACAATCCGCCTCGCTACGAGCCGATCACGTCGGCGGCCTACAAGCGCGAAAGCTTCGCCAAGGTTTATGGGCTGAAGGCGGCCGAATAGGCGACCGACGGAGCATCAAAAAAGGGCGGAACGCCGCGTGCGTTCCGCCCTATTGTTTGTCCGCGAGGCCTTGAGCCCGTGGCGCGCTACTTCACCGCGCGATTGGTGATCAGGTCGTCCACCACGGCGGGATCGGCGAGCGTTGAGGTGTCACCCAGTGCGCCGACTTCGTTTTCGGCGATCTTGCGCAGGATGCGGCGCATGATCTTGCCCGAGCGGGTCTTGGGCAGGCCCGGCGCGAACTGAATCACGTCCGGCGAGGCGATCGGGCCGATCTCCTTGCGCACCCAGTTCACCAGCTCCTTGCGCAGCTCTTCCGATGGCTGCTCGCCGCTCATCAGCGTCACATAGGCGTAGATGCCCTGACCCTTGATGTCGTGCGGATAGCCGACGACGGCGGCTTCGGCCACTTTGGCGTGCGCCACCAGCGCGCTTTCGACTTCGGCCGTGCCCATGCGATGGCCCGACACGTTGATGACGTCATCGACGCGGCCGGTGATCCAGTAATAGCCGTCCGCATCGCGCCGGCAGCCGTCGCCGGTGAAATAGGTTCCCGGATAGGTCGAGAAATAGGTCTGCACGAAGCGTTCGTGATCGCCGAACACGGTGCGCATCTGTCCCGGCCATGAATCGGCCAGCACCAGATTGCCCTCGCACGCGCCGTCCAGCACCTTGCCTTCGGCGTCGACGATCTGCGGGATGACGCCGAAGAAAGGTTTCGTCGCGGAGCCTGGCTTCTGGGCGATCGCGCCCGGCAGCGGCGTGATCAGGATGCCGCCAGTCTCGGTCTGCCACCACGTATCGACGATCGGGCAGCGGCTGTCGCCGACGACGCGGTGATACCATTCCCAAGCTTCCGGATTGATGGGTTCGCCGACCGAGCCCAGCAGGCGCAGCGTGGCGCGGCTGGTCTTCTTCACCGGCTCCTCGCCCGCGCCCATCAGCGAGCGGATGGCAGTGGGGGCGGTGTAGAAGATGTTGACCTTGTGCTTGTCGATCACCTCCCAGAAGCGCGAG
>CANJEY010000023.1 GCA_947472615.1 Beijerinckiaceae bacterium | reverse complement strand
GATCCGCGCCTCGTGACGGTCGGGACGATCACGATTGCTTGTGCGCTCGGCTATCTGGATTTCCGCAAACAGGTCGACTGGCGGGCCCACCAGCCCGCGTTGATCGGCTGGCTCGACGCGTTCCGGGCCGCCGCGCCGGCCTTCGACGCCACGGTGCCGCCGGGGTGAGCAAAGCTTCATCCGGCCACGCCGAACCATCATCACGGCCGCCGAAATCCCACCAGCTATTGACGGCGGGGCTACGAGCCTGTTGTTTCCGACAATGTCGAAAGAGACGATTCAAGGCCGGAAGAAGCAGTGGAGCCTGCCCAATCTCCTCACCTACGGACGCGTTGCGGCGGTTCCGGTGGTGGCTGCGCTGTTGTTCTGGCCGGAAATCTTCTGGGTCCGCTGGGTGGCGCTCGGGGTTTTCGCCGTGGCGGGGATCACGGATTTCTTCGACGGCTATCTGGCCCGGGCCTGGTCGCAGCAATCGTCCATGGGGCGGATGCTCGATCCGATCGCCGACAAGCTGCTGGTGGCGGCCTGCCTGCTGATGCTGGTCGCCGACGGCATGATCACCGGGATCTGGATCTGGGCGGCGATCATCATCCTGTGCCGGGAAATCCTCGTGTCCGGCCTGCGCGAGTTTCTGGCGGAGCTGCGCGTCTCGGTGCCGGTCTCGACCGTGTCGAAGTGGAAGACGACGCTGCAGCTGTTCGCCATCGGGTTTCTGATCGCAGGTCCGGCGGGCGAAGTGGTGCTGCCCGGCACGACGTGGATCGGCATTATCCTGCTGGTGATCTCGGCGGCCCTTACGCTTTACACCGGCTGGGACTATCTGAAGGCTGGTCTCAAACACGTGTCGGATGACTAGCGCATGAAAGCCGTCTACTTCGCCTGGGTGCGCGAGCGCATCGGCCGCACCGAGGAAATCGTGTCGCCGCCGGCCGAGGTGGTGACGGTCGGCGATCTGATCGGCTGGCTGATTCAGCGTGGCGAGGAATACGCCTACGCGTTCGAGAAGCCGAACGTCATTCGGGCCGCGATCGACCGCAAGCACGTCCGCCATGACGCGCCGATCGCCGGCGCCGGAGAAGTGGCGTTTTTTCCACCGATGACGGGCGGCTGAGCGTGGGCTCGGTCCGCATCCAGCGCGAGGATTTCGACGCCGCCGCCGAAACGCGCGCCCTCACACAGGGCCGGGCGGACGTCGGGGCCATCGTCACCTTCACGGGACTGTGCCGCGACGAGGGCGCGAGCCTGTCGGCGCTGGAGCTCGAACATTATCCCGGCATGGCCGAGGAGGAAATCGGCCGTGTGGTCGAGCAGGCGCAGGCGCGCTGGCCGCTTCTGGGCGTCACCGTCCTGCATCGCTACGGCAAGATCGCACCGGGCGAGAATATCGTCCTCGTCGTCACGACATCGTCGCACCGGGCGGCCGCCTTCGAGGCGGCGGAGTTTCTGATGGATTACCTGAAGACCCGCGCGCCGTTCTGGAAGAAGGAACACCGCCGCGACGGCACGCAGGGCGACTGGGTCGAGGCGAAAGACGCCGACGACCGCGCGCTGGAGCGGTGGGGTCATCCGCAGGCTTGACGCGGATCAAACCCGGCTCCGCTTGCGCGACTTATAGTCCCGACGTTTTCAGCGCGCCGGATTCGTCATGTCCATCAATCTCGATGCTTTTCGCCAGACGCCGGCTCAGGTTCTGCCCTATCCGCATCTCGTCGTGCCGGGGTTTCTGGCTCCTGACCACGTCAGCGCCGCCATCCACGACTTTCCGAAACTCGACATGCCGGGTCTTTTTCTGCCCGACGCGGCCGAATACGGCCCCGCCTTCAAGGCGCTGCTCAGCCAGCTGGAAGGGCCGGAACTGCGCGAGGCCATCGGCCGCAAACTCGACGTCGATCTGACCGGGCGGCCAACGCTCGTGACGGTACGGTCCTGCTGTCAGGGCAAGGACGGCCAGATTCACGCCGATTCGCGATTCAAGCTCGCCACACTGCTGCTCTATCTGAACGAGCCATGGGCTCCGCAGGGCGGGCGGTTGCGCATCCTGCGATCGGGTGAAAATCTCGATGACTATTCATCCGAGGTTTCGCCCGAAGGCGGGCTCGCCATCTGCTTCAAGGTTCAGCCGAACTCGTGGCACGGCCACCATCCCTATGTGGGGCCGCGCCGCTATGTGATGCTGAATTATTGCATGGACGAAAAGGTGCGTGACAGCGAGGCCGCGCGCCATCGCATGTCGGGCCGCGTCAAGAAATTCGCTCGCCTGTTCGGCATCGGCAAGACGCCCGTGGCGGCGTGAGGATTTCGCAATGACCGACACAGCCGCATGGTTCGCCCGGACGCTCGACCGCGCCAGCGCGCAGACCCAGCCGTTTCGTCACTGGCTGCTCGACCGCGCGCTGCCGGGCGAAGTGGCGGCCGGGATTCCGGCATTGCCGATCGCGCCGCCCGAGATCGGCGACACGCTCGGCAAGCGCGAAACGCACAATTCCAAGCGCATCTTTTTCTCGGCCGAAAACCGCGCGCACTTTCCGGTTTGCGAACAAGTGGCGTCGGCGTTACAGGCGCCGGCCACGATCGAATTGCTGGAAGATCTAACAGGCGCGCAATTACGCGGCAATTATTTGCGCATCGAATATTGTCAGGATCGCGAAGGCTTCTGGCTCGAACCGCATACCGACATCGGCGCGAAGATGTTCACCATGCTGGTCTATCTGTCGGACAGCGGCGACGCGGCCGGCTGGGGCACCGACATTTACGACGATGCTCTGACGCATCTCGGGCAAGCGCCGGGCGGGTTCAATCGCGGCCTGATCTTCATTCCCGGCCACGATACGTGGCACGGCGTTGAGAAGCGCTCCTACAACGGCGTGCGCAAGTCGATCATCGTCAATTACGTCGTGCCGGAATGGCGCTCCCGGCACGAACTCGCTTATCCGGATCAGCCGGTGTGAAGCGCCTCACGCGCCCTTGTTCACTTCGAGCGTGTAATCCTCGATCAGCGTGCGCGAGATATTGCCGGGCGTGAACTTATATTGACCGACTTCCGACACCGGCGTCACTTCCGCGCCCGTGCCGCAGATGAAGCATTCGTTGAAGCCCGTCAGTTCCTCCGGCAAGATCCGGCGCTCGACGACTTCGATGCCGCGCTTCCTGGCCAGACCGATCACGGTGCGACGCGTGATGCCATCGAGGAAGCAGTCGGCGATCGGCGTATGAATCACGCCGTCCTTGGTGAAGAAGATGTTTGCGCCCGTGCATTCGGCGACGCGGCCCTGCCAGTCGAGCATCATGGCGTCGGCGTAGCCCCGGCGTTCGGCGCGATGCTTGGAGATCGTGCAGATCATGTAGAGGCCGGCGGCCTTCGAATCGCAGGGCGCAGTCTTGGGATCGGGGCGACGATATTCGGCGATGTCAAGACGGATGCCGCGCATCTTCTCGTTGACGTCGAACATGCTCGGCCAGTCCCACACCGCGATGGCGACGTGAATCGTGGCATGCTGGGCGGCGACCGCCATCATTTCGCTGCCGCGCCATGCGACGGGGCGAACGTAGCAGCTTTGCATACCGTTCCTCTCGACCACCAGCTTCTTGGCGGCTTCGAGTTCGGCGACCGAATAGGGGATCTCGAAATCCAGAAGCTCAGCCGATTTGCGGAAGCGTTCCGAATGTTCCTTGCTCTTGAAGATGACGCCGCCGTAGGCGCGCTCGCCTTCGAAGACGGTGGAGGCGTAATGGAGCCCATGGCTCAGCACGTGAAGCTTGGCGTCGTTCCACGGCAACAGCTTGCCATTCATCCAGATGAAACCATCGCGCTGGTCGAACGGCAAAACTGACATTTCTTGACTCCTTGGAGCGTCTCGCCGCCCGGCTCATCCGCCGGCCCTGTCGCGGACGTGCGTCGAATTTGATGTTAGGACTCTCACCCGAGCGGGCCTTGACGGATATCAAGCAACCTGAAATATGTCAACATAGCTGACGTAATACGGGTCAACCCGAATGGATTCAGTGCTTCAGACTCGATCTGACGGACGACAGGCGGCGGCTTCCGGCTCCGCCGAACAGCCGATGTTCGATCTCATCGAGTTGCTGTTCTTCGCCTATCGCGATTTCGTCGGCGATGCCGATCGATTGCTCGAAAGCATGCGGTTCGGCCGCGCGCATCATCGTGTGCTGCATTTCGTGAATCGGCATCCGGGGCTGACGATCGCGGAACTGCTCGACATCCTGAAGATCACCAAGCAGAGCCTCAATCGCGTGCTGAAAGAGCTGCTCGATCTCGGCTACGTCGAGGCGCGCCCCGGCGTCAGCGACCGGCGCAAGCGGTTGCTGTTCACGACGTCCAAGGGCCGCCGTCTTGCGACAGAGCTGGCGGGGCTGCAGACGCGGCGCTTCGCGCGCGCGCTCGCCGAATTGCCCGAGGATGCGCGCAGCGGCGCGATCGAATTCCTGCTGGCGATGATCGAGCCGGCCGAGCGCGAACAGGTGGCGGCGCTCGTCTGGCGCGAACACGCCGGCCGACCGAGGACGCCGTGAGCGACGCGATGCAAAAGCCGGCGCGCGAGCCGGTGTCGGACGACGCCGCGCATCTGCTGCTCGTCGACGACGACCGCCGCATTCGCTCGCTGATGTCGCGCTATCTGGTCGAGCGCGGTTATCGCGTCACGACGGCCGGCGACGCGCAGGAAGCGCGGCGCTGTCTGGGCGCGCTCGAATTCGATCTGCTGATTCTCGACGTGATGATGCCGGGCGAAACGGGCTTCGAATTCGCCGCATGGCTGCGCACCCATTCGCAGGTACCCATCCTGATGCTGACCGCGCGCGCCGATGCGGTGGATCGCGTGCGGGGCCTCGAAATCGGCGCCGACGACTATCTGACGAAGCCGTTCGACCCGAAGGAATTGTCGCTGCGCATCGCTTCGATCCTGCGCCGCGCCGCCCCGAAGGCGGAGGCGTCGGTCGCCCCGATCCTGCGCTTTGGGCCGTACATGTTCCAGCATGATCGCGGCGAGTTGCGGAAGGGCGATGAACTGATCCGGTTGACCGATCGCGAACGCGCGATGCTGAAGCTGCTCGCCGAACGGCCGGGCGAGCCGGTCTCGCGCGAGGAACTGGCCGGCGACGCCTCGTCGGGCAGCGAACGCACCATCGACATGCAGATCAACCGCCTGCGCCGCAAGATCGAAACCGATCTGGCCAACCCGCTTTACCTGCAAACCGCGCGCGGCGCAGGTTACCGACTCGTCGTCGACCGATGAGCCAGGATCGGCGCGAAACGATGAGCCCTTCGTTTCCTGCCTATCTGACGAGGCCGAGGGCGATCTGGCGGGTTTTCTCGCGCTGGGTTGCGAACCGTATGCCGAAAGGGCTCTACGCCCGTTCGTTGCTGATCGTCATCCTGCCGATGGTGATCCTGCAATCGGTGCTCACCTACACGTTCATGGAGCGTCACTGGCAATTGGTGACGTTCCGGCTGTCGGCCGCCGTTGTGCAGGACATCGGCGCGGTGATCGATCTCTATAGGTCTGATCCGCGACCCGAGAGCGTCGACAGGCTGGCGGACGTCACTTCGAAGCGCCTCGGACTCGAGATCGAGGTGACGCGTGGCGAATCCCTGCCGCCAGCGTTGCCGAAGCCGTTTTTCTCGCTGCTCGACAGTGCGCTGTCGCGCGAGATTTCGCAGCAGATCGCGCGGCCGTTCTGGATCGATACGGTGGGGCGTTCCAACCTCGTCGAAATCCGCATCCTGCTCGACGGCGCGGTGATGCGCATTCTGGCGAACCGAAACGCCGCCTACGCGTCGAACTCGCATATCTTCCTCGTGTGGATGATCGGCACGTCGCTGGTGCTGCTGGCGGTGGCGGTGGCGTTCCTGCGCAACCAGATAAGGCCCATCCTTCGGCTCGCGGGCGCGGCCGAAGCCTTCGGCAAGGGGCGAGACGTCGACTTTCGTCCGCATGGGGCGCGCGAGGTGCGGCAGGCTGCTTACGCGTTCCTTGAAATGCGCCGACGCGTCGAGCGCACGATCGAGCAGCGCACCGCGATGCTGAATGGCGTCAGTCACGATCTGCGCACAATCCTGACGCGCTTCAAGCTGTCGCTCGCCCTGATGGGCGAAGGCGGCGAACTCGACGCCATGCAGAAGGACGTCGAGGAAATGCAGCGGATGCTGGAGGCCTATCTGGCCTTCGCGCGCGGCGATAGCGCCGAGGCCGCCGCCCCGACCGACATGAACGCGTTCCTCGACGAATTGAAATCCGACGCCGAGCGGCACGGCCATGCGACAGACGTGAAAACCTCCGGCGACATGATGGTTACGGTGCGGCCGGACTCGTTCAAGCGTTGCCTCACCAATCTGTTGGCGAACGCGCAGCGCTTCGGCCGTCGCATCGCCATCGAGGCGACGCGCGAGCAGCGCTGGTTCACCATCCACGTCGACGACGATGGGCCGGGCATTCCGGCCGAGCGGCGAGAGGACGTGTTCCGGCCGTTCTATCGTCTCGACGAAGCGCGCAATCAGGATGAGGGCGGCACGGGGCTCGGGTTAGCGATCGCGCGCGACATCGCCCGTTCGCACGGCGGCGACATAGACCTGTCGACGAGTCCGCTCGGCGGCCTGCGGGCGTCCGTGCGGCTGCCGGTCTGAGTGGCGCAAAACGCCGCGCCCATGTAAGCAATCGCCATGCGTCGCCTGATTATCGAAGAGCCAGCGTCGGCCGCCGCGGTTTGGAGCCGCCGGTTGGCGGTGTTCGCGCTGGCGGTCGCGGGCGTCGGCGCAGCGCTGGCCCGCATCAGCCCGACCGATGTGCTGGGCGCGCTGGCCGTGGTGGCGGCGGCGCTCGTGGTGGCGCTGGTGGCGCTGCTGTTCGCCGTCACCGGCGCGGTCATCATCTGGCGAACCGGGCGCGGCGGCCTATCTCATGTGGTGGGGGCGGTCTTTCTCGCCTCCCTGCTGCTGGCGTTTCCGGCGTATCTGGCGGTGCAATCCGTGCGACTTCCTTTGATGAACGACATTTCCACCGATCTGGCCGATCCGCCGGCCTATTCGCGCTCCTCCGCCGCGCTGGCCGCACGAGGACCGCGCACGCCGCCCGACGTGCCGGAAACGCTGCGCGACGATCAGCGGCGCGCCTATCCTGACATCCAGCCGATCATCCTCGATCTCGAGGCCGACGAGGCGTTCCGGCTCGTGCAGCAGGCTGTAGCGGCGCGCGGCTGGCGCGTCGTCGATCAGACGCGACCGGGCGGGCGCACCGGCGTCGGCCATATCGATGCGGTCGACCGCACGGCCATTCTGGGCTTCCCGGACGACATTACGATCCGGATCAGGCCGCTGGCCGGCCAAACGCGCATCGACGTCCGCTCCGCGTCGCGCTACGGGCGGCACGATTTCGGAACCAACGCCAACCGCATCCGCCGGTTCGCGGCCGAATTGCAGACCCAGCTCGACGCGCGCTGAGTGGCTGCGCCAAAATCCGCAAGCGCAACCGGCGCGGCCGGTTGACCCCGGACTCAGGAAACGTAAAGTCGCGCCGCCGCACGCCGAAACGCCGGACGCAGCGGACGCCACAGAGGGCAGGAAATGAAGGCCGCAGCACTCTCGTTCGCCATCGTGATCGCAGCCGGAACCGGCGCGGCCCATTCCGCCGAGATGTCGAAGGGCGAATATCTTGCCCGCGCCGGCAATTGCGTCGCCTGCCACACGATGTCGGAAGGGATTCCGTATGCGGGCGGCCTGCGCATGGCGACGCCGGTGGGAGTCATCTACACGACGAACATCACGCCCGATCCGGAAACCGGCATCGGCCGCTATACGTTGCAGGAGTTCGACAACGCCCTGCGCAAGGGCGTTGCGCGCGACGGCCGCAATCTCTATCCGGCCATGCCGTATCCGTCCTACGCCAAGATGACCGACGACGACGTGCGGGCGATGTACGAGTTTTTCATCAAGGAGGTGAAGCCGGTTCGCCAGACCACGACGCCGAACGAGATTTCGTGGCCGCTCAACATGCGCTGGCCGCTGTCGGCGTGGAATTACCTGATGACGGAGCCGGGCGCCTATGTGGCGAAGCCGGAATTCGACGCCGAATGGAATCGCGGCGCCTATCTGGTGCAGGGTCTCGGCCATTGCGGCGCGTGTCATACGCCGCGCGGCTGGGCCGAGCAGGAGCAAGGCCTCGACGAACGCGACGCCAGCTTCCTCAGCGGCGGAGTCATCGACAATTGGTCCGCCCCGAACCTGCGCGGCGATCCCAATTCGGGCCTTGGCCGCTGGACCGAGGAAGATCTGTTCAACTTCCTCAAGACGGGCCGCTCGCGCTTCGGCTCGGCCTACGGGACGATGCGGGAAGTCGTGTCCTATTCCACCTCCGCCATGACCGACGACGACCTGAAGGCGATGGCGAAATACCTGAAGTCGCTGCCCGGAACCACCGATCACAGCAAGCCGGTCTGGGTCTACAACAGCGCCGTCACGGCGGACCTCAAGGCCGGCAAGTTCGGCAAGTCGGGCGCCGCGACCTATCTGCGCCAGTGCGCGTCGTGTCACGGCGTCGACGGACGCGGGGTCGGCGACATGCCGCCGCTGGCGGGCAATCCGTCGGTGCTCGACAGCGACCCGGTGTCGCTGATCCGGGTGGTGCTGAACGGCACGATGACGTCGGATCAGGCCAACGCCGCGAAGGGGCCGGGCATGCCGCAGTTCCGCACCTTCCTGAAGGATGGCGAGATCGCCGACGTGATCAGCTTCATCCGCACCTCGTGGGGCAATCGCGCCAGCGCGGCGACCGGCGCCCGCGTCGCCGAACTGCGCAAGCAGACCGACGTGGCGGACGATCGCAGCATCATTCTGCGGATGAAGTGACGGGGCGCGATTTCGCCGTCGTCAGTCCTGACGGCGCCAGACGAAGACCGAACTGAGCGCGTAGTTCCACACCGAGCCCATAATCACGCCGGCGAGACCTGCGGCCCACCAGACGTGGTTGTAGCCGTAAATCCATGTTCCGACGCCGACGTTCGCCAGCGCGCCGAGACTGCAAACGGCGTAGAAAAAGATCAGGCCGCGCAAGATCGCCAGTCCGCGCAATTGCGAGTCGCGGTAGGTGAACTGATTGTTGATGAAGAAATTCGACGTCATCGCCACGATGGTGGCGACCGATTGGGCGGCGAGAAATCCGAGGCCGGGCAAGGACAGCGCGAGCCGCAGCACCCCCAGATGCACCACGACGCCGAGAGCGCCAACGAGCGCGAACAGGATGAACCGCACCGGCACGACGCCTCGCGTTACCTTGTTGACCAGCAGTCCGACGAAATCGAGCGCCACTTTCAAATCCATCTTTGATTCGCCGGCCGCACGGCCGCGAAACACGTAACCAATTTCCACGATGCGCAGCGGCTCCCGCACGGAGCCGACGATGTCGGCGAGAATCTTGAAGCCGCTCGGCAGCAGCGCCGGGGCGATGGCGTCGACCACATCCCGGCGCAGCATGAAGAAGCCGCTTGTGATGTCGTTGACGTCGGTCTTGAGCGCCCACTGGGCGAGCCGGATGGCGGCGCGGCTCATCTGGGCGCGAAATTCCGAAAAGCCGTCGTCGGCTGATCCGCCGTCCTGATGCCGGCTGCCGACGACCAGATCGGCCTCGTTGGACGTGAGCCGCTCCAGCATCTTGGGCAGGATCGTCTCGTCGTGCTGCATATCGGCGTCCATGACGCCGACATAGGGTGCGGCCGAACTCAACATGCCGTCGATGCATGCCCCAGACAGGCCGCGCCGGTTGACGCGCCGGATGCAGCGCACGCGCGGGTCGCGCCGGGCGATGTCCTTGGCGAAGGCGGCGGTGCCATCCGGGCTATCGTCGTCGACGATTACCATTTCCCAAGCGATCCCGGCGAGCGCAGTCGAGACGCGCCCGACGAGCTCTTCGAGATTGGCTCGTTCGTTGTAGGTGGGAACGACGAGCGTGAGGATGGGAGACTGGGTGGCCATCAGGGTCCGCGGCGGCCGCCCGGTTCGCGTCCGCAAGCCACGCACTTATCCGAGTTTTGTTGCGCTGCGCAATTGTTCTTTGCGCCGCACCGGCTGGCGCACCCGCCCTTGCCCGCGGCGTAGCGGCGGCGCATGGTCCGCGCCGATCGAAAACCGGAACTGAAACCCTGCCGAGCGACGCCCACTCTTCCGCCAGTCCCGCAAAGCCCAGCCTGCTGGCCCATCCCGGCGCGGCGCTGGCTGCGCTCATCCTGATCGCCACCGGCTTCCGGCTGCTGTTCGGCGGATCGCTCGGGCTCGGCATCGACGAGGCCTATGCGGTCGCGACCAGCCGCGTGGTCGACTGGTCGTATCTCGATCACCCACCGCTGGCCTGGTGGCTGGCGCGGGGCGCAGCGAATCTGCTGGGCGCCGAGAACGCGCTCGTGGTGCGTCTGCCGTTCATTGCGCTGGCGGCCGTCTCGACCTGGCTGATCTACCAGCTGACCGAACTGCTGTTCAATCCGCTGGCGGGGTTCTACGCCGCTCTGCTGTTCAGCCTCGCGCCGGCGCTCGGCGTCACGGACGGAACTTTCGTGCTGCCGGACGGGCCGCTGGTGGCGGCGCTGCTGGCGGGCGCGATCTGTCTGACGCATGTGTTCTTCGTCCGGGAGGACAGGCTCGCGCCGCTGTGGTGGCTGCTCGCCGGCGTCTGCGCCGGTCTGGCGCTACTGTCGAAATATCACGGCGTGTTCCTGCCGCTGGGGGCAGGCCTGTTCATGCTGACCGTGCCGTCCGGTCGGCGCTGGTTCGCGACGCCGTGGCCCTATCTGGCGGGACTGGTGGCGGCGACGATGTTTGCGCCGGTGATCGTCTGGAACATGCAGCACGACTGGGCTTCGTTCGCGTTTCAGGGCGGCCGGGCGGTCGGCGTGCGGTTGCGCCCCTCGCTGTCGTTGCTGATGATCGGCGGGCAGGCGCTGTTCCTGACGCCGTGGATCTGGCTGCCGGTGGTGTGGCGCGCCTGGACGGCGCTGCGCGCTGGACCGGCGAGCGAGGCGTCCTGGTTCCTGCTGTGCCTCGCGTGCGGACCGATTTTGGCGTTCACGCTGCTGCCGGGTCTCACAGGCAATCGCGGCCTGTTTCACTGGGCGATGCCCGGCTATCTGATGCTGCTGCCGCTGCTGGCCGACACGGTGTCGATCCAGATCGTCGAGGGCGAGCGGTTGACGCGCCGCTGGCTGCTGGCGACGGCGGCGGCGACGCCCGCGCTGCTCGCCATCGTCATCGTCATGGCGCTGCTGCCGTGGCCCGGAACGCCCTTCGGTCGGCCGGGACGCAACGACGATCCGCTGGTCGAGACGCTGGAATGGCGCGAACTGCGGCGCGTCTTCCGCGGCTCGGACTGGTCGAAACGCTCCGATGTCTTCGTCGCGGCCGAACGCTGGCACGAGGCGGGGCGGATCGACTACGCGCTGCGCGGCTCGTTGCCAGTGACGTGCCTGTGTGAGGACGCGCGCGGTTACGGCATTCAGGCGCCGATGTCGAAGTTCGCCGGGTTCAACGCAATCGTGGTCGTGCCAAGCGAGCGCGCCGCGGACGCCGAGAAGCGTCTGGGCAAATATTTCTCGGACTTCGAGGCGCTGACCGAAATCCCGGTCGACCACGGCGGCGAGCCGTCGTTCCGACTGAAGCTCTATGTGGGGCGTAATTTTTCGCCGCCGCGATAGCGCCCGACGTTTTATCGCGCCGCGTGAATGCGCGGATACTGCTTTTCGAACCAGTCGATCGCCATCGGCATCCACTCGTCCATCATTTCGTGGCCGCCTTTGTGCAGGGCGAGTTCTAGCGCCGTGCCGGGTGCGCAGGTCGTCCAGCGCCTGCGCCAGAACACGCCCGACGTGTCGAACTCGTCCGGCCGCACGGCTGCGCAGCCGTTGAGCTTTCGCCACAACTGCAGGCCCTGAAAGATGTCGCCCTGCTGGATGCCGAGATTGCCGAGCGGGCGGCCTTCGAGCGGCACGGTGCGGTCGATCCAGCCGTGCGTGTGCAGCATCTTCACCGGCCCGGCGCAGGTCTCGGGTTGCGGAACCCAGAAGCCGCCCGACACCGGCGCATAGGCGGCGAATTCATTCGGCGCATGGCAGGCCAGATACCAGACCAGCGATCCGCCAATCGAGAAGCCTGTCAGAAGCACGCGCGAGCGGTCGATGTGAAAGCGCGTCTCGGCGTCGGTCAGCACATCGCGGATGAAGGCCAGTTCGTCGCGGCCTTCCGTATCCTGCGGGCGGAAGCGCCAGCCGCTGCGGCGATTGCCCGGTCGCTCGGCTCCATTCGGGCCGATGAACACATAGCCGCGAGCCAGCGCCGGATCGACCATTTGCTGTTCGTCGAGCACGCCGGTTCCAGAACCGCCCGCGCCGTGGAAATGCACGATGGCCGGAAGCGGCGGATCGCTCTGTTTCCACGCAGGCCCGACCGCATGATAGGAGCCGGACGGCAGCACGCAGGGATCGTTCATCGCCCCGCATGCGGCGACGGGCGACGCGACACAAAGGCTGCTCAACAAAAACGCCGTCGCCCAACGCATTGCGATCATCTTTGCCTCCGCGATCGGCCGCGCCGATCAGCGAAAAATCTCGTCGTAGATTTTCGACCACTTGGCAAGCGACCGGTCGATCTCCTCGGGCGTCAGATAGACCGCGCGCAAGTTGACGCCATCGGGCCGCAACGCCGGATCCATGATCGGCACATTGGCGTCGATCGGGATATAGCCGGCGTCGCGCCAGAGCTTCTGACCTTCCTCGGAGACAAGGAAATCCGTCAGCAGCTTGCCGGCGTTCGGATGCGGGCCGCCATTGACGACCGACATCACCGACAGCACGCTCATCACGGCCGGCTTCATGGGAATCCATGACGAGGGCGCGCCTTTCTGGGCGCTGATCACAGTGTGGTGATTGAAGATCTGCAGGCCGATCGCGTATTCGCCCGCGATGACCTGATCGATCACCGTGCGGGCCGAGACGCCGAGCGGGGCGATGTTCTGCTTGGCGAGTTGCTTCAGGTACGCGAGGCCCTTTTCCTCGCCGTATTCCGACAGCACCACGCCGATGAACTGTGGCACCAGATAACTCGCGGGCGGCGCCGACCACGCCATCTTGCCCTTCCATTTCGGATCGAGCAGATCTTCCCACGTCTTCGGCTCGGTTCCTTTCGGGACGAGCTCGGTGTTGAAGCCCGGCGTCAGCACGTAAATGTTGGTGGCGATCCAGTAGCCTTCGGGATCGACGAATTGCTTCGGCAGGGATGCCGCGCGGTCGGGCGTCCATTTCATGATGAGTCCGCTCTTCTGCAGCGTGGTCGCGGCGGCCGTGCCGTCGACGACGTCGGCCTGTATGCGACCGGCCTGCGATTCCTTCAGCACGCGCAGCGAGATCTCGGCGTTGTCGGCGCGCAGCGGATTGACCTTGATGCCGTATTTCTTCTGGAAGGCTTCAGCCACCGGGCGGGCGAACTGGTCAAGAATCTGGTTCGTGTACCATGTGACTTCGCCTTCGCGTTTTGCGGCGTCGATCAGCGCCTGATCGGCGGCGCGCGACGATGAAGCGGCCGCGAAACCGCAGAGCAACGCGGCCAACCAAACAAGGTGAGAAGCATTGCGCATGGCGTCCTCCGTTCAGCGCGCCTTCGCGAGAATCGTCTGAATGCGGTCGATCACCGCTTTGGGGGTAGCGTGCAACTGCGCGACGAACTTCGCCAGATCCTCGCCGCTCATCGGCTGGTCGACGGCGATCTTCATCATGGCCGCGTCCTTGAGGAAGTCGGCATCCTTCATGGTCGCGTCGAACGCCTTGCGCAGCAGCGCGAGACGGCCGGCCGGCACGCCGGGAGGGGCGAAATAGGGCCTCGCGGCTTCCTGCCTGCCGAGCATGAAACGCATGGCCTGCCGGTCTTCCTCGGTCTTCGCCTGCTCCATCAGCATCGGCGCGTCGCCGAAGTCCGGAAAGCGCGTGAAGCCATGCTGGGCGATGACCCGCACCTTCCCATCCTGCAGCAGGTTGGTGGGTTTCAGTTCGCTCCACGACACCGAGAACGTGCCGTCGACTTCGCCGCGCGACATGGCGAGGCGAATTTCAGCCGGGTCCTTATAACCGGCGACAAGCTTGAATTTCGTGCCGAGCAGTTCGTTGGAAATCATCACCATGTCTACGCCGAGCGAACCGGCGCTGGGCCCGCCCATCGACACCTGCGTGGTGCGCGCGTCCAAGATGGTTTTGATCGGCGCGCTGTTCCACACGATGGCAAGATACGGATCGCGGCTGGGGCTGCCGATCCACGAGAACGTCTTCTCGTCGAACTTCGCCTGATCGGGCGTCGACAGCGACATGGTGAAGACGGCGTTGTGCGTGCCGGCGATCACCGACCCGTCGCGCGGCGCGATCGCCGCCATGTAACCGGCGACCTTCAGGCCGCCGCCGCCCGGCATGTTCTGCACGATGAAGCCGGGCGCATTCGGCAGATGCTTCGGCATGTGCTGCGCCAGCAGGCGCGCGTAGGAATCGTAGACCGTGCCGGGCTCTGTGCTCAGCACGATCTGCATCTGCCGGCCCTTGAAGAAATCCTCGTCCTCGCCGGCGCGCGCGGACGCCATGCCGCACAGGAGCGACGCCGCGAAACTCGCGGCCGCGATGCGTTTCATGCGTTTCCTCCATGGGCGGGCCGAACTTCGCCGGCTCCGCCTTCAGTCATTCAGCGTTTCAGGAACGGGATCACCTGATCGACAATTGCATCCGCCGCGTCCCATGGAACGAGGTGCTTGCAATGATCGACGATGTGCAGATCGAGCTGCGGATATTCCTTGCCGAGCCGCGTCGCGCGTTCGAACGCGTTGGCGCGGTCGTTCTTTCCGTAGATCAGATAGAGCGGAACCTGAAGGTCGACGAGGCGCCGCCACAAGGGCGTTCCGCCAGCGGCCTTCGGCTTTTCGGGCGCCGACGAGCGGGCCACGAACGCCTCGAAGTTCTTGCCGATGCTTTGTGAATGGCGCAGCGCCAGTTCGTCCGGCGTGATCAGCTCGTGATGATAGAGGTTCGCCTCGAGCAGCTTGCGTGTGTCGTCGATGGTTGGCTCGGTGTGGGCCATGCGGCGCTCGAGCCGCTGCTGCGCAGCCATGTCCTTGCCTTCGCCGGTTCCTTCAAGCGGCGGCAGCAGGCTGCCGGTGCCGAGCACCACAATGTGCGAATAGCGCTCCGGCGTCTGCAATGCGAGTTGCACGGCCGGGCCGCCAGCCTGCGAATGGCCGACGATCGCAACCTTCTTCAAGCCCAGCGCGTCCATGAACCCCGGAATGGCGGCGCGGCGGAACGCGGCCGAAAGATCGGCCGGATTGTCCGATCCGCCAAATCCCGGCAGGTCGAACGCCAGAGTGCGGAACCCCGCCGCCGCGAAGGGCGGCAGGTTGCGGCGAAACACGTCGGCCGACGAGCCGATGGAGCCGCCGTGCAGGAAGATGACGGAGGGACCTTCGCCCAGTTCCAGATAGCGAAGCTTCACGCCCTCGAAGGTCGTGAATTTTTCGGCGATGTTTGACGTAGCGATGGTGAAATCCTCCCTATGACCGGCGCTGCGGTCGCATCATTCGTCGGTAACGTCGATCCAGACTGCGCCCGGATCGGCGATCTGCATCTTGCCGGTGCAATTGGCGGCGAGAAAATCCCGCCGCACATTGGCTTCACGGCTGCCGCCGAGTGGAATCGGGGCGAGATAGTGATTGCCGCCCGCTACCGATTGCAGATGCGTCTTGAACGCGTCCATGTTCTCGACCTTGAAGCCGATGTAATCCGGCCCCGGCCTCTTGATCGCCATTCCTTCGAACAGCCGGATCGTCCACGGCATTAGAGCGAGAGTCACGCGCCCATCGGTGAGGAAATGTCCGTCGAGGTTGGACGGATTGTTGACGGGCTGCAGACCGAACACCTCGTGGTAGAATTCGGCGCAACGCTCGGGATTGCGGGTGCGGATCGCGAACTTGTTCATGTAGCGGTCCTGCGACCAGCCCTGCGTGCGCTGGTCGGCGTAGATCTCGTTCAGCTTCGTGGTCTTCTCGGCGAGATCGAAGATATTGCCGTCGGGATCGTTGCCCGAATAGGCCGCGAACGGCCGCGTCGAGGGGCGCTTGACGATGTCGGTGTCAGGAAACTTGCTCTTCATGCGGTCGAGCACTTCTTCCGCATTGTCGACCCCGAAACCGAAATGGTCGAGGCCGCCGATATAACCGTCGCGCTGCGGATTGATGTTGAGGCCGACAACACCGTCGCCAACAGTCATGCCATTCATCGGGCGGCTGACCTTGGCGGAAGATTTCAGGCCGAACACAGCTTCGTAGAAGCGCCCGATGATCGGCCATTGATGACTGATCATCGCCATGTGATTGATCTGTGCATACATGGGCGCGCTCCCGAAGCTTTCCTGTTCGGGCGAAATTCTATATGGCCGCGCCATGATTGCCAATCGCCGCGCGTCCTTGCAGACCGGGAGCGCGCGGATAAGGTGAGAAAAAGACCGTCCGAATCGGACACGAAACGGCGCAACGCGCCGCAAGGGAGACTGACATGCGGTTGGCAGGCTTGCTGATCGGCGCCGCCGCGCTGCTGGGTGCGTCCGGAACCGCCGTTCGGGCGCAGGATTTCTTCAAGGACAAGACGCTCGAACTCGTCGTCAGCACGGGCGTCGGCGGCGGCCTCGACAGCAATGCGCGTCTGGTGGCGCGCTATCTGCCGTCGCATCTGCCCGGCAAACCTTCCATCGTGGTTCGCAACATGCCGGGCGCGGGCCATGTGCGCGCGGCCAACTTTATGTTCAATCAGGCGGCGAAAGACGGAACCTCCATCGCCACGCTGATCCCGGCTTTCGTGCTGGCGCAAGTGCTGGACGGCAAGGGGATGCAATTCGACGCCGCAAAGTTTCAGTGGCTCGGCTCCACCTCGTCGAGCAATTCGACGTTCTTCGTCTGGAGCGCGATCCCGGTGAAGTCGTTCGAGGACGCCACGAAGCGGCAAGTTCTGATGGGCGGCACCGGCGTCGGCTCCTACACGACGCTATATCCCACGGTGACGAACAACATTCTCGGCACGAAGTTCAAGATCATCGCCGGCTATCAGTCGAGCGCCGAGGTGAATCTCGCCATGGAGCGCGGCGAGGTGGAAGGCCGCGCCGGCAACAATTTCAACAGTCTCAAGGTCGAGAACGGCGAATGGCTGCGCGCCGGCAAGATCAGGCTGATCGCGCAGGTCGGTCTCGAACGCGACCCGGAGTTCAAGGACATTCCGCTGATCTCGGATTTCGCCAGAAACGATTCCGACCGCGACATCCTGAAACTGTTCTCCGCCGATGTGGTGATCGGCCGGCCTTTCCTCGCCCCGCCGGGCGTTCCGGCGGAGCGTCTGGCGATGCTGCGCAAGGCGCTCGACAGCGTCGTGCGCGATCCGGCTTTTCTGGCGGAAGCCAAGACCGCCGGCCTCGACGTCAATCCGGTCGGAGGTCCCGAAATCCAGAAGGTCGTCGAAGATCTCGTGCGAACGCCCGACGCCATCATCGCGAAGGCCAAGGCGGCGATGCAGGCCAAGGATTACGTCGACGAAGGCAAGCCAGGCGAAAAGAAATGAGCGCTGCGATCGTCTGCCCCTGGTGTCAGCGCCCGACCCGTCTGGTCTGGGTGCATGGCCACGGCCAGTGCGAGCATTGCCGCATCAACATCGAGCCGTGCTGCTCGGGCGCTTTGTGTGAGCCCGCGCCCGAGCCTCAGACCTTGACGGAGAACGACAGTCCCTCGGGGAAGATCGCCTCGGGCTCGACCAGTTTCTTGGCGATGCCCTGCTCGTAGGAATATTGCAGGAACATCTTCAGCGTCGGGTAATTCGCCTCGATCCCGTAGGGATGCAGATCGTCGCCGAAGCGGCCGCGCAGCGAGCGCACGTAATCGACGAGCCATGGAACCGGGAAGCGCGACACCGCTTCGTCGTCGAAGCGTTCGAGGCTGCGGTTCTTGGCTTCCTCGAAAGCGATGAACAGATTGCGCGCCACCCATGGATGCTTCTCCAGCACCGACTTGCGCATCGCGATGGTGTGCATGATCGGATAGACGCCGGTTTCGTCGAAGGACTGCTCTTCCGCCGCGCGATAGTCCGGAAACAGCCGCACCACATCGGGATGCTTGCGGCGAAACACGTTGGGCTCGCGCGCGATCATCACGCAGTCGAGTTCGCCGGACGCCACCATGTCGCCGAGCGTCTTGTCGGTGACGCGCGTGAGATTGAGCCCCTTCGGCAGATCCAGTTCGACCTTCTCGGCGCGGCCCGCGTCGTTCGATCCTGCCTGCACCCATTCAATCGACGTCAGCGGCACGCCCGCCACATGCTCAAGCCAGCCGCGCGTGTAGACGGCGGCCGTCTGCGCCCATTCGGGCACGCCGATGCGCTTGCCGCGCAGGTCGGCGGCGGTGCGGATTCCCTTGTGGCGATTGATGTAGAACGACGAAAAGCGGAACATGCGCGACGGAAACACAGGCAGGCCGATGATGTCGGAATCATCCGCCGTCGCCAGCGCCACGAACTTGGCGAACGACATTTCGCTCACGTCCCAGTCGCGCCGGGCCGCGAACCGGGCGAAGATTTCGTGGAAGTCCATCGTCAGCCAGATCGGGTCGATGCCCTCGGCCTGAATGGCGCCGGATCGGAAATCGCGGAAGTGATCGTAGTCGCTGGCCGCGATCGTCAGTTCGAGCTTGCGCGTCATGTTTCCCCCGGCCAGCTTTGCGGCAGACTGCTTGCCTGTTGCATGGCTTCGGTCCATATCAGCGCCCACCTTCGCGGCGCAAGCCTCGACGCCACATCAGGGAGCCGCCCGTGAGCCAGAAAACCATTGCCGCCGGCACTGTCGCAGACGCCTATCTGCAAATCCTCGCGGATCGCGGCGTGGACTATCTCTTCGCCAACGCCGGCACCGATTTCGCCCCGCTGATCGAGGCATTTTCCAAGGCCGAAGCGAGCGGCGGCAAGTTCCCCAAACCTGTTACGGTGCCGCACGAGAACGTCGCCGTCGCGATGGCGCTCGGCTATTACCTCGCGAGCGGCAAGCCACAATTGGTAATGGTGCACGTCAATGTCGGCACCGCCAACGCGATCTGCGGCGTGATGAACGCCTGGCGCGGCAACGTGCCGATCCTGTTCAGCGCCGGTCGCACGCCCTATGCCGAAACCGGCGGCGCGTTGGGCCAGCGCTCGGGCGAAATCCACTGGCCGCAGGAAATGCGCGATCAGGGCGCGATGCTGCGCGAGTTCACCAAGTGGGACTATGAACTGCCGAACGAGCATGTGCTCGAAACCAGCATCGACCGGGCGATCAACATCTCCATGGCCGAGCCGAAAGGCCCGATCTATCTGACGCTGCCGCGCGAAGTGCTGGCCGCGCCGGTCGAGAATTTCGCCTATGCGTCGCCGTCGCGCCGCCGCACGCCGTCGCCGCCGTTCCCGGACACGCGCGCCATCGACGAAGCCGCTGACATGATCGCCAAGGCCGAACGGCCGCTGATCATCACCTCCAACGCCGGCCGCGATGGCGACGATATGGCGAAGCTGGGCGCGCTGGCCGAGTGCTTTGCGATTCCGGTGACGCAGCGCAAGCCGCGTTACGTGGCGATCGCCAGCGACCATCCGATGCATCTGGGCTACGAACCCGATGCTTTCGTGCAGGACGCCGACCTGATCATCGTGGTCGACTGTGACGTGCCGTGGATTCCCTCGAAGAAGGCCCCGAAGGCCGATTGCAAGGTGATCCACCTCGCGGTCGATCCGCTGTTCTCGGCCTATCCGATCCGCGGTTTCAACAGCGATCTCGGCATCACGGGCATTCTGGGCGCCACGCTACCGGCGCTGACGGAGGCGCTATTCTCGCGCCACGCAGGCGCGAAGGATCGCATCGAGGCGCGTCGCAAGCGCCTCGCCGAACAGCGCGCCGCGCAGCACGAGAAATATGCCGCGACGCTCGCCAAGGCGAAGGACGGTCTGCCGATTCATCCGGCGTGGATCACTCATTGCCTCGAGACCGTGCGCGGCAAGAGCGGCATCGTGGTGAAGGAATCGCCGCTGACGCTGGAGAACATGAGCTTTACGAAACCCGGCACGATGTTCTCAGCGGCCGCCGCCGGCGGTCTCGGATGGAGTCTCGGCGCATCGCTCGGCATCAAGGCTGCGGTGGGCGACGAACTCGTCATCAACACGGTCGGCGACGGCGCCTACATGTTCGGGAATCCGATCCCAGCGCATTACGTGTCGGCTGCCGAGAACCTGCCGGTGCTGAACGTCGTGTTCAACAACCAGATGTGGGGCGCTGTTAAGCGCAACACCCGCGAGGTCTATCCGTCCGGCTTCGCGGCGAAGAGCAATCGCGAGCCGCTGACCTATTTCGACCGCTCGATCAGCTTCGAAAAGGCGGTGCAGACCGTCGACGGCTACGGCGAGCGCGTCGAAGACCCGGCGCAGATGATGGCGGCCGTCGAGCGCGCCATGAAGGCCGTGACGGTGGAGAAGCGGCAGGCGCTGCTCAACGTCGTGTGCCGCGGGCCGTAACCACGAATCTGCCGCTTGATCGGATTCGTGCGTGAGTTAGGCTGATCGCGAAGGGCGGCCGCAAGGGCCTCCGGCGATCCGTTCAGGGAGAGACGACGTGGCTTCATCGGCGATTCTGCGCGCAACGATCGCGCTGGCCGCGCCTCTGCTGTTAGCCGGCGCTGCGCGCGCCGACGCGGTCGCCGACTTCTATCGCGGCAAGCAGATCTTCTTCGTTCACAGCGGCGGCGAGGGCGGTGGCTACGCCACTTATGCGCAGACGTTCGCGCCTTACATGGCCAAGCATATTCCAGGCAATCCGCGCGTCGTGTCGCAGTCCATGCCGGGCGCTGGCGGCATCCGCATGTTGCAATATTTTGGCTCGGTCGCGCCGCGCGACGGCACCTATCTGGGCCTGGTGCAATCGGGCGCGTCCTTCGTGCCGCTGATGGGCGCCGCGACCGCAACCTTCGATCCGCTGAAGATGAACTGGATCGGGGCCATGTCGCGCGTGGCCGCCGTGTGCGCCGCCTGGCACACGTCAGGGATCAAGACGTTTCAGGACATGATCGACAAGGAATTCATCGTCGGATCGAGCGGCGCGGGATCG
>CANJEY010000022.1 GCA_947472615.1 Beijerinckiaceae bacterium | reverse complement strand
AGATCGACCGGACGGGCGGCACATTGTCGCGGGTTGCTGCAGAACAACCGCCCATTGAAAACTAAATGGTTTTGTCCCAGATACTTGGACAGGCCATGATTCGAGGATGGCAGGGAAATGTTCGTTTATCAGAAGTCGAACACCAGCGCCCCACTTGCACGATACGCCATGGCCTATGTCCTCGCCGGGGGCAGGGGGCAGAGGCTCCACGAATTGACGGCCAAGCGGGCGAAGCCCGCTGTTTTTTTGGCGGCAAGGCGCGGATCATCGATTTCGTCCTGTCCAACACGCTGAACTCGGGCATCCGCCGCATCGCGGTCGCGACCCAATACAACGCTCATAGTCTGATCCGCCACATGCAGCGCGGCTGGAACTTCTTCCGGACCGAGCGCAACGAGAGCTTCGACATTCTGCCCGCCAGCCAGCGCCTTGGCCACGACAAGTGGTATGCCGGCACGGCTGACGCCGTATTCCAGAATGCCGACATCATCGAATCCTACGAGCCGAAGTTCATTATCCTTCTGGCCGGCGACCACATCTACAAGATGGACTACGAGCAGATGCTGCAGCAGCACGTCGAGCAGCAGGCCGATGTGACGGTGGGCTGCATCGAGGTGCCCATCGACGAAGCAAAGAGCTTCGGGGTGATGCAGATTGGCGAGAAGGACCAGATCATCGACTTCCTCGAGAAGCCTGATGTTCCGCCCTCCATGCCCGGCATGCCGGATGTCGCCATGTGCAGCATGGGCATCTACGTGTTCGATACCCGCTTTCTGGTCGAACAATTGCGCCGCGACGCAGCCGATCCGGATTCCACCCACGACTTCGGCAACGACATCATTCCGCGCATCGTTCGGCAGGGGAAGGCGATCGCCCACCACTTCTCGCGCTCCTGTGTGCGGTCGAGCCACGAGACGAAAGCCTACTGGCGCGACATCGGCACCATCGACGCCTATTGGGCGGCCAATATCGACCTGACCGACGTGGAGCCGGGACTCGATCTGTATGATCACGACTGGCCGATCTGGACCAACAGCGAGATCACCGCGCCGGCGAAGTTCGTTCACGACGAAGAATCGCGTCGCGGCTCCGCCGTGTCGTCGCTCGTCTCGGGCGGCTGCATTGTGTCAGGTTCATCGCTGAAGCGTTCGCTGCTGTTCAGCAACGTCCGCACCCATTCCTATTCGGTGATCGAGAACTCGGTAATCCTGCCGAATGTGACGATCGGCCGTTCGGCCCGCCTCAACAACTGCATCGTCGATGCTGGCGTGCATATTCCCGAAGGCCTCGTGGTCGGCGAAGATCCGGTTCTCGACGCCAAGCGCTTCCGCCGCTCGGAAAAGGGCATCTGCGTCATCTCCGAATCGATGATCAACCGGCTGGTGCAATGAACGGGACGCGAGTCCTTTCGGTCGCGTCTGAAATCTTTCCCCTGATCAAGACCGGCGGCCTCGCCGATGTGGCGGGCGCTCTGCCGGGCGCACTCGCCGCCGAGAACATCAGCGTGCGGACGCTGGTTCCGGGCTATCCGGCTATCACGCACGCGCTCGACCACGCTTCCGCGGTTTACGACTTTCCGGACCTGTTCGGCGGGCGCGCGCGGTTGTTGGCCGCGCAGGCGCGCGGACTCGATCTGTTCGTGCTCGATGCGCCGCATTTATACGACCGGCCCGGCAATCCCTATCTCGATCCCAACGGCAAGGATTGGGCCGACAACGCGTTTCGCTATGCGGCGCTGGCGAAAGTCGCGGCCGAGTTGGCGCGAGGTCTGCTCGACGTTTATCGGCCGGCGATTCTGCACCTGCACGACTGGCAGGCCGGACTCGCACCTGTCTATTTGCATTTCGCCGAAGGTCCGCGCCCGCGCACCGTGATGACGATCCACAATCTCGCCTATCAGGGCCAGTTCAGCGCCGATCTGCTGCCGAAACTCGGACTGCCGGCGCAGGCCTACGGGGTCGACGGCATCGAGTATTACGGCACGATCAGCTACCTCAAAGGCGGACTGCAATTCGCCGATCGCATCACGACCGTTTCGCCGACCTATGCGGATGAAATCTGCACGCCGGAATTCGGCATGGGACTCGATGGCCTTTTGCGGCGGCGATTATCGTCCTTGTGCGGCATCCTGAACGGCATCGACGAGGCCGAATGGAACCCGGCGTCCGATCCGCATCTCGCCGGCCACTACGGCCGCAACAATCCCGATGGCCGCGTGCTCAATCGATTCGAATTGCAGCAGCGGCTGGGCCTCGACCTTGATCCCGATGCGATGCTGCTCGGCGTCGTGAGCCGGCTGACGTGGCAGAAGGGTCTCGACATGCTGCAGGCTGCGCTGCCGCCCCTGATGGGGCAGGGTTTTCAGCTTGCGCTTCTGGGCGCGGGCGATCAGCAGCTTGAATCTGGTTTCTCCGAGCTTGTGCGCCGCCATCCGGGCCGGATCGCGGCCGTGATCGGTTATGACGAAGGCCTCGCGCATCTCATTCAGGCCGGCTGCGACGCGCTCGTCGTGCCGTCGCGCTTCGAGCCGTGCGGCCTGACGCAACTCTATGCGCTGCGCTACGGCGCGGTGCCTGTTGTGGCGCGCGTCGGCGGCCTTGCCGACACAGTTATCGACGCCAACGAAATGGCGCTCGCCAATGGTTCCGCCACAGGATTGCAATTTGCGCCGGTGACGACGGAGCGGTTGAGCGGCGCGCTGCGTCGCGCGCGCATCCTTCACCGCGACAAATCGGCGTGGAAGACGTTACAATCGAACGGAATGGCGACAGATGTGTCGTGGAGGAGACCCGCGCGTCGTTATGCGTCGCTTTATCGCGACGCTACGGCGCAGCGCTGACGCGTAATAGATCAAACGCCCGAAGAGGCCCGCATGTCCCATCTGGTAAGCGCAGGCGTTCCGTCGCCTCTCGGGGTGACTGTCGTCGAGGGCGGCGTCAATGTCGCGGTCTGGTCTGCGCACGCGGATGCGATCGACTTTTGCCTGTTCGACGAGATGGGCTCGACTGAATTGCAACGTCATCGCCTCGCCCGCACCGGCGATGTGTTCCATGCGCGCATCGACGACGTTGCGCCGGGCGCGCGTTACGGTCTGCGGGCGCATGGGCCTTGGGCGCCGTCTGACGGACATCGTTTCGATTCGTCGAAGCTGCTTGTCGATCCATATGCGCTCGAGCTTGATCGGCCTTTTACGCTGCACCCATCGATGTTTTCCGGAGCTGTGGCTCAGGACAGCGCTGCTGTGACGCCGAAGGCGATCGTCTCGGAGACGGCGCGCATCGCGGAGCGCGCCATCTCACGGCGTGAATGGCCCGATACTGTGCTGTACGAATTGCATGTGCGCGGTTTTACGAAACTTGATCCCGACGTCCCGCAACCGCTGCGCGGCACCTTCGCGGGTCTCGCGCACCCTTCCGCTATCGCGCGCCTGACGCGGCTCGGCGTCACCTGCGTGGAGATCATGCCGTGCGCGGCATGGATCGACGAGCGGCATCTCGGTCCGCTGGGGCTGACGAATTACTGGGGCTACAATCCGATTGCGATGATGACGCCGGACCCGAAACTCGCGCCGGGCGGCTGGCGCGAGGTGCGCGAAAGCGTGGCGGCCCTGCATGCTGCCGGGCTTGAGGTCATCATCGACGTCGTGTTCAACCACACAGGCGAGGGCGACGAATTCGGCCCGACGCTGTCGATGCGTGGGCTGGACAATGCTTCGTATTATCGGCTGATCCCGGACGCCAAGGATCGCTACATCAACGATGCGGGCTGCGGCAATTGTCTGGCGCTCGATCGCACGCCGTCGCTTCAGCTTGCGCTCGATTCGTTGCGGGCGTGGGCGCTCTATGGCGGCGTCGACGGCTTCCGCTTCGATCTCGCGACCGCGCTGGGGCGCAGGCCTGACGGCTTCGATCCCTCTGCGCCGCTGATCGTCGCCATCGAGCAGGACGATGTTCTGAAGTCGCTCAAGCTCGTGGCCGAGCCTTGGGACATTGGACCCGGCGGCTATCAGGTCGGGGCGTTCAGTTCGCAGTGGGCCGAATGGAACGATCGTTATCGTGACGATGTGCGCCGCTTCTGGAAGGGCGATACGCACATGCTGGGCGCGCTCGCCACGCGCTTCGCGGGCTCGTCCGATCTGTTCGGCCAGAAGACTGCGCCGTCTCGCAGCGTCAATTTCATCACCGCGCACGACGGTTTCACGCTGCGCGATCTCGTCTCGTACAATCACAAGCACAACGACGCGAATGGCGAACATAATCGCGACGGCGGCGACCAGAACCATTCGTGGAATCGCGGCCTTGAGGGGCCGACCGACGATGCGGGCGTTCTCGAACTCCGCAAGCGCGACGAACGCAACATGCTGGCGACGCTGCTGCTGTCGCGCGGAACGCCGATGCTTTCGATGGGCGCAGAAACCGGCCATACGCAGGGCGGCAACAACAACGCCTATGCGCAGAACAATGCGATCTCGTGGATCGACTGGAGCCGCAGCGACGATGCGCTGACGCAATTCGTCGCCGATCTCGTCGCGTTTCGGGCGCAGCATCCGGCGTTGACGGACGACCGCTTTCTCACCGGCGCGCCGGTCGACCACTCCGGCGTGCCGGATGTCGAATGGCTGGGCGCGGACGGACGGCGATTGTCGTCCGACGCGTGGAACGATCCGGCGACGCAGACGCTGATGATTTCGCTGTATGCGCCTGCAGCGCCGCATCATTCGGCTGATCGCGTGCTGATCGTTATGCATCGTAGCGATGCTGCTTGCGCGTTGACTGCTCCCGAAGCGCGGGAGATGCACAGATGGAAGCGGTCGCTCGACACCAGCGGCTTCACGTCAGATGACAACTCCATCGACACATCGGTCGCGCCCCATTCGGTGGCGGTGTTTTGCGAGGTAGAGGTCGAGGCGGACTCCAGCTACGCGCGCCGCAGCGGCACGGATCATGGCGCACTTGACCGGCTCGCGACGGCGGCTGGCATTTCATCCGTCTGGTGGGAGGTCAACGGCACGCGTCACGAGGT
The DNA here is from genome assembly GCA_947472615.1 of Beijerinckiaceae bacterium. GTDB lineage: Bacteria > Pseudomonadota > Alphaproteobacteria > Rhizobiales > Beijerinckiaceae > Terripilifer. Next base: position 16,278 of record CANJEY010000022.1, on the reverse strand, counting down.
GACGCACGAGTCGAAGATCGCCCTGCTGGACGCGATGCGTATCGACGCACGCTCGACCACCGCGGCGCGCGAAAGTCTGTCGGGGCTGGCGCAGACACACGATCTGCGCGCCTTGCCGCATGCGATCGCTGCGCGCGTGGGAGACGACGCGCATGTGCATTTGCCGCTGCCGCAGCGACAAGTCCGCAATGCGCGCTGGCTTCGCATCGAACGCGAAGACGGATTGCGCGAAACCTATCGCATCGATGCGGATGCGCTGCGCGGCGAGAGCGCCGTCGCATGTGACGGCCGCGCGTTCCGTCTCGATCGCTTCCGTCTGCCGCTTCAGCCGGCCGGCCGGCATCGGCTGTGGCTCGACGGGTCCGATGCGTCCTGCCTGCTGACGGTCGCGCCGCAGCGTTGCCATGTGCCGGATTTCTTCGAGGAGGGTTCGCGGCGTTTCGGACTTGCGGCGCATCTTTATGCTTTGCGCGACGCAGATGCGCATGGCGTCGGCGATTTCGGCACATTGTCGCGTTTCGCCCGTCTGGCGGGCCTCAGCGGCGCATCGACAGTCGGGCTCAATCCGCTGCATGCGATGTTCGCCGAGCAACGTGAGCGCGCGTCTCCCTATCAGCCGTCGCATCGTTCCTTCGTCGATCCGATCTATATCGACCTGCGGCAGCTCGAGGCGTTGGCGAAATACGCCCAACCGAGCGACTTCGGCGAGACGATCCGTCATGCGCTGAACGCGGGGGCGAGCGTCGATTATCCGGCCGTGTGGGCTTTGAAGAAATCGGCGCTGGAAGCCTGCTTTGCGGCGTTCGAGACCGCGTGCGCCAACGGACAGTGCGGCGATCTGCGCACGGAGTTCGAGGAGTTCATCGGGCTCGGCGGCGCGGCGCTCGACCGCTTCGCGCGGCACGAGACGATCGCCGAAACCATGCCGGGCCTGACATGGCCGTCGTGGCCCGCCAGTCTGCAGGATTGCGACAGTGACGCGTCGCGCGCGTTCGTGGCGCAACGCCTCACGCGCCATCGCTTTCATTTGTTCCTGCAATGGCTATGCGATCGCCAGCTGGATGCGTCGGCACACGCGGCGTCGCGCGCAGGGCTCTCTCTTGGCTTTCTCGGGGATCTCGCGGTCGGCATGGCGCCCGACGGCGCAGAGGCCTGGGGCAATCGAGGCGCTCTGGCGCGCGGCGTCTCGGTCGGCGCGCCGCCCGACCCGCTCGGTCCCGACGGGCAGAACTGGGGCTTGCCGCCGCTCGATCCACTGCGGCTTGCGCCGCTCGGTTTCGCGCCGTTCATCGACCCGATCGCCGCGAACATGCGGCACGCGGGCGTGCTGCGCATCGATCACGTGCTGGGACTGGCGCGGCTGTTCTGGATTCCAGACGGCGCGAAGGCCGGGCAGGGGGCCTATATTTCATATCCGGTCGATCATCTGATCGGACAGATCGCGCTCGAATCGACGCGCAACAAATGCCTCATAGTCGGCGAAGATCTCGGCACCGTGCCGGAAGGCTTGACCGAGAAACTCTCGGACGCCACAATCCTCAGCTATCGCGTGCTGTGGTTCGAGCGCGAGGGCGAGCAATTCCGCGCGCCGGCGTCCTATCCGGCGCGTGCGCTGGCCTGCGTTTCGACACATGATCTGCCGACCCTGCGCGGCTGGTGGTCGGGCGAGGATCATCTGGAGCGGCGCAGGCTTGGCTTGATGGACGACGCCGCCCTGTTCGACGCATTAGCGAACCGTGCGCACGAAAAGCGCGAAGTCATCGCGTGTCTGGCTCGCTCCGGATTTCCGGCGTCGCCCGATACGGAGGCTCCGCTCGATCTGGCGACGGCGGCTGCGCTGCACGCATTTCTGGCGTCGTCGCCATCGTGGCTGATGCTGGCGCAGGCCGACGACCTCGCCGGCGAAAGCATCGCGGTCAATCTCCCCGGCACCGATCGCGAGCGGCCGAACTGGCGGCGCAGGATCGAGCTCGACGTCGATCAGATGTTCGACAGCGATCTGGCGCGCCGCATTCTGGCGGCGTTGTCGGAACGCGCGGTCGGCGCGCCTTCGACCGCTGCGTCGATGCGCGATCTTGTCAGCTCCGGTTCGGAACGCTGACGAGCACATCTCCATTCAGAACCTTCACCGGCACAGGGCGCAGCCGTACGCTGGCATCGGTCGGATGACGACCGGTGCGAATGTCGAATTCGAACCCGTGCCATGGGCAGATCACGTTGGTCTGCGTCTTCGAATAGACCCGCCCCGCGCTGGTGCGGTCCGCCTGCACGTCTTCCGTCGCGCACGGCAGGATCTTGCCCTGACAGGCTGGCCCATCGAGATGTGGACAGATATTGTGATAGGCGAAGAAGTCGTCGCCAAGACGAAACACGCCAATCTCCGTGCCGGAAATATCGACGACCTTGCGGCCGGGGTCCTTGAAGTCCGAAGCTTTTCCAACGATCACGTCGGGCATGGCGGGTCCTTTCGGATAAAGCTCAATTCGTCGGGCGCGGACGCCCGAACCACATCGAAAGATCAAACAGATTGACGTCGGCGACGCGGACCATTTCGCAGATCGCCACCAGAACGTCGGTGGCGGTGACGCGGCTGCGATCGAGCGGCGGCGGAAACGTCGAGGTCGCCTCCACGCGCGCGCAATAGAGTCTCACCGCCGCCGTCATGGCGCTCGCGAGCTGCTCGTCGGTGATCGTCATCTGTTCGGGATCGGCGAGGCCTGATTCAGCCAGGCGCACGAAGTCGGCGACGATTTGCGCTGCGTCGCTCACCTGTGCCGCTCCGCTTCACGCGCCAGCACCTCGGCGGCGCGTGGGCGCAGGCGCTTCACCGGCAGGTTGAACACGCGCGCAGCGTTGAGGCCGAGAATATTGCGCTTCGCCTGATCACTGAGGAACGGCAGCGTCGTCACAGAACTCGGCGGATCGAAATCCCAGTGCGGCCAGTCGGACGAATAGAGCAATTGCGTCTCGGCGTTCATGGCCTTGAATGTTGCTTCCAGCAGGGCGAGATTCTGCCGCTCCATCGGCTGGCTCGAGTAATACATCTCGCGCATGTAGTCGCTCGGCAGGCGCTTGAGGCCTGGCGCTTCGCTCTGGCGCATCATCACCTCGTGGTCGAGGCGCTGCATCAGGAACGGAATCCACGCAAGCCCGCTTTCCACCCACACGGTCTTCAGTTTCGGAAAGCGTTCGGGCAGAGCGTTGATGACCCAGTTGGTCATGTGGATCAGATTGTAGTGCACGAATGACAGCGCGTGCATCGAGATGAAGCGGTTGAGCTGTGTGAATGACGGATCGTCCCAGTGCGGACCGGCGTGGAACACCAGCGGCTTGCCGGTTTCCTCGATCATCGAATAGAGCCGCATGTACTGGTTCGCGTGCACGGGCTTGTGCCGCACCGCGCAGACCGTGAAGCCGACGATTTGCGGATTGTCGCCGTATTGCTTCACCAGCTTTTCACACTCGCTCGGCGTATTGAAGGGCAGATAAGCGAGTGCGATGATGCGCTTGTCCTGCGGCAGAATGATTTCTGTGAGCCAGCGGCAATAGGCGCGCGCCAGATAGATTTCGATGTCTTCCATCGGGTTCATGCCCAGATGCAACATCGAGGTGGGGAAGATCACCTGATAGTCGAGGCCCATCGTGTCGATGGTGCGGCGCACGATCTGCACGAAGCGATGGCCGGCCTTGGCGGGATCGTCGGTCGGCTCTGTCGGGCCGGACTGGTGCGGCACGCGGCCGGCGAGCGACTGGAACGACATGCCGGGCTGCATGTTGATCAGCGGCATGCCGCCGCGTCCACGCATCATCTCTTCCGCGGTCTGCTTGAGTACGTCGTTCTCCAGCAGGCCGATGATCTCGCCCCAGAAACCGCCTTCCTGCAGATGCGCGTCGATGTCGACGATGAGTTCGTAATCGTCGTATTTCAGCGCCTGCTTCGCCGCATGCGCGAGATAGTCGCGCGTGTCGGACGCGACAGTGATTTCGGGCAATTCGCGAAAGCTCTCCGCACGCGGCGGCGTTTCAAGCGGCATGGCGTCCTCCCTCAGGCGGTCGATTCAGGTCTTGCGGCTGGTGCGCCGATTGGCCGCAGATTGATATTATATTTGAGTGAGTGTCAATCGTGTGGAAGATCGCCTTTCGCGCTGCTTTGCGAGGATCGCGACATTTTCGATGGCGCAGACAAGCAGTAATAGCCTGCAATTCCGAATAGCAATGCAATGACGATAAAAGGTATAAACCCAACCAGGTCGGAGACAGATGAGCCCTTGCCCGCATGATCCCATGAGATCAACAGAAGCGTATACCCGCCCACCGCGATCAAGATTCCGATGATCACCAACACGGCGCCGAAAAGTAAAATCCGCAGCCGGCGACCATGTTCGAGGGTGAGACTGGCTCCGTGTTGCCAAGCCAATCAGGAATTCTGCTGCGATCTGGTCCTTCCTGCATGCCTTAGGCTCAAATCGTTTGCGAATTATTTTGGATTCTGTGGGGAGGCCTTTCGGCCAGACAATTTGGCCGGAGATAACCTACATGCGGCGGATTCTTTTGTCCGTCAGGCTGGCAAATTCGGCGTCACTCGCCCTGCCAGAAAGTCCCTTTTGAAAAATACCCAATCGGCGGCGGAAAGGCCAGCAAATTGAGATGGCTTTCATCCGCTTGCTCCCGCCCCGCCAAACCCGTAATTTGTAACCAGAGTACGCCGCCAAAGGCGTCCGGCCGACAACCAGAGGAAGCCCGAATGGCGAAATCGAGACGGATTCTTTTTCTGAACCAGTCGCCCAAGAATCCGGGCTACGAGGTCGACGAAATCGAGACGCTGCTCAATTCCTACGCCACGCCCGGCACGAAGATCGAGATCGGCTTCCCGGACGAATACGAAGGCTCCGCCGTCAAGGAGAAGATCGGCGGGCAGGCGGCCATGAACGGCCTGCACCACATGATGGAAGTGCCGTCTATCGTTCGCAAGATCTTCTGGGCCGCCGAGAACGGTTATGACGCGGTGATCGGCTCCAACACGTTCGATCCCGGCATGGATGGCGGGCGTCTCGCAGTCGACATTCCAGTCATCGGTCCATTCCGCACCACGATGCACGCGGCGACGACGCTCGCCGACAAGGTCGGCATCACCGTGCCGGTGGCGGGCCACGTCAAATACGTCTGGCGTCTGCTGCGCCAGATGGGCATGGATCGTTTCGTCACCGACGTGCGGCCGATCGGCGTCTACGGCAAGGGCATGAAGGCCCGCAAGGCGGAATTGTTCGGCGTCACCGAGAAGCTGATCAACGGGCTGATCGCGGACGGAGCCGAGATCATCCTGCCGCTCGGCGGTGCGCTCATTCCCTACATCGTCGATCCGGACGATCTGGCGCGCGCCACGGGCGCGCAGGTGCTCAACACCAAGGCGATCACGATCCGTTTCGCCGAAATGTGCATCGACATGAAGATGGCGCAGAGCGCCATCACCTATCCGCGCGCCAAACTCAATTATTCTGATTTCACCACCAGACTTTGATCGGGGGATTCCATGCTAAAACCGGAGGACAATGAACGTCTGGCGCGGATCGGTCCCGGCACGCCCGGCGGCGAGATGATGCGCCGTTACTGGCAGCCCGCCGCCCTGGCGTCGGAATTGCCCGATAAGGACGGTGCGCCAGTCCGCGTGCGATTGCTGGGCGAGGATCTGGTGGCGTTCCGCGACAGCGACGGCAAGGTTGGGCTCGTCGACGCCTATTGTCCGCATCGCCGCGCGCCGATGTTCTTTGGCCGCAACGAGGAATGCGGACTCCGTTGCGTTTATCACGGCTGGAAGTTCGACCGGAACGGCGATTGCGCCGACATGCCGTCCGAGCCAGCCGATACGCCGCTGAAGGCGAAGGTGAAGATGAAGGCCTATCCGGTGCACGAGGCCGGCGGCGTCGTCTGGACCTACATGGGGCCGAAGGACAAGATGCCGGCGCCGCCCGATTACGAGTGGATGCGCGCGCCGCCGACGCATCGCATCGTGTCGAAGACGTTCGAGCATTGCAATTATTTGCAGGGCCTCGAGGGCGGCCTCGACACCGCGCATTCGTCGTTTCTGCACAACAACAACATCGCGGCGAAGAACCAGACGCGGCAGATCGACACTGCGCCGGCGCTCGACGTCGAACTCACCGACTACGGCTACAGCTATATTTCGACGCGACGAGTCGGTGTCGGCCGAAAATACGTGCGCGTCTATCAGTACATGATGCCGGCGCAGCAGGCGCGCGGCGCTTATTCTGCGCTCGACGGCACGCGGCGCGACATACCGGAGATCGACGGCCACATCTGGGTGCCGATCGACGATGAGACGACCTACGTTTACAACTGGGCCTATGCGTATGACTCGTCGTTCCCGATCAGCCCCGAGCATGGCGAAGCGCGCGAGCATTACGCCGGGCGCGGCAAGGTCGATCTGATCCCCGGCACATTCAAGCCAAAGGCCAATGCGTCGAACGATTATTTCATCGACCGTCAGGTGCAGAAGACGAAGACCTTCACGGGCATTCCGGGCGTCAACACGCAGGACTACGCGTTGCAGGAAGGCATGGGGGCCATCGTCGACCGATCGAAGGAGTTCCTCGGGACGTCCGACAAGGCCATCGTCACCATGCGCCGCCTGATGCTGGAAGCCGTCAACGATGTGGAGCGCGGACTGACGCCGCGCGGCGCAGAGTCGAAGGCGGTCGGCGACGTGCGGCCTTATGACAACATCATCGACGAGTCGGTCGACTGGCGCGAGACGTTCGCGTCGGAACTTCGCGCCAAGTGGTGAGGCTTGCCTAGACGTTGTATTGAGTCCCTGTCGGCCTCGTCCTTCGAGACGCCGCTTTCAGCGGCTCCTCAGGATGAGGCCTCGGTAGCCGATGCTTTGAAGGAGCCCTCATGGTGAGGAGCGGCCGCAGGCCGCGTCTCGAACCACGAGGGCGTCAGCGTGCAGGCCGATGCATACTCTAGCGCCCGCTATTTGGAGAGAGCCATGCCCTACAGCACGCGTAACGGCGTCCGCATTCATTACGAGACCTCCGGCGAAGGGCCGCCGCTCGTCTTTGTCCACGCCAATCCGTTCGACCGGAGGTTGTGGCTGCATCAGGTTGCGCGCTTCTCGGCCTTCTACAAGGTCATCGCCATGGACCTGCGCGGCTATGGCTTTTCCGACAAACCGGAGGCGGCCTTCACCCTGTCGGACATGACGGCGGATGTGCTCGGCGTATGCGCCGACGAAGGCGTGACGCAGGCGATCTTTGCGGGCTGCAGCGTTGGGTCGGGCATCTGCATGCAGATCGGTCTCGATCATCCGCAAATGGCGCAGGCGGTCGTGCTGGTTGGCGGATCGAGCCGCGGGCCGCGCAACGTCGACGAACTGGTGAAGGGTTTCGAGACGCCCGATCTCGCCGGTTATCTGATGAGCCTGATGCGCCGCTACGTCGCTCCGGGCTTTGCCGATACGCCGCGGGGACGCTGGACGCTCAACCTGTTCGTCGAGCGGGCGGGCGACCTGTCGGCCAAAAGCATCGCGCAGATTTTTCGCGCCCGCGGTTCGTTCGACATGAGCGGCCGGCTTTCAGGGCTGAAGCCGCCAGCTCTCGTCGTCAACGGCGAGCATGACGGATCGCTGCCAGCGGGGCAGGAGACCGCCAGCCTCATTCCGGGCGCCCGGCACGTCGTCATACCCAATGCCGGCCACGCGTGCTGCATCGAGGACCCGGAGGCATTTGACCGCGCGGTGATCGAATTTCTCGCCGCGCATGGGCTCTGGACAGGGCCGGGCATGGCGCCCTGAAGGGCAAAAAAGCGCCGGTATCTTTTTTGTTGACTAATACAATCGGAATACATATATTTCGATGATCGGTGGCGCCTGGCCTCCGATCGCGGGATTTGAAGGAGCAGCTTGCGCCGCGTGACCAAGAGCTAAAGCGCCACGAAGCGATTTCGTGGGCTCCGCCTGACTGATAGGGCGAGATGATGCACGCCAACGACTTCGAACTTCCCGAACTGTTCCTCTTCTCCTGCCGCCGGATCTCGGCCGTGACGGGCGCCTGTATCTCCCGGGCCCACTGAAGCGACCCCTTTCGGATTAGCAGCCAGGGACGCCGGTTTACGGCGGCAGGAGAAACATGTCTGACGCAAACGCCTATGTGATCGAAATTGGCGAAGAAACCGCCGGCATAGTGGCCGCCGAGAAGCGCGGTTTTCGGTTCTACTCTTCCGACAACGCCTATGCGCCGCTCGAGGGGGCGCTGTTCAACACGCCTCGTGCGGCGGAATTCGCCGCGCGGGCCCTCCGCAAGCGATCACGTGGCGCGTCTCCGAGAGCGAGAAAGCCGGCGGGCGGAGACGCCTCGGTGTGGGCAGGACAGTAGTAATCCACGCGCCGTCCGTTCGCGCAAGTTCACACAAAATCAGCCGACTGGCTTCAACTAGCGAAAATCTGTGGCGCCAAGGCGAAAGTAACTTCCAGACCAGTCTGACGGCCCGCTCGGCCCTAATCTTGACAATCACGACTGAAACACTAGGAAATGGAAACAGGAGACCGGTATGAACATCTCACGCAGACTTTCCGCCGTCCTGCTGGCTGGCACCGTCGCCCTGAGCGCTTCGACCGCGGCTTTCGCTCAGACGACCTTGCTCAATGTCTCGTATGATCCGACGCGCGAGCTGTACAAGACCATCAATGAGGCCTTCGCGGCCGACTGGAAGGCCAAGACCGGTCAGGCGATCACGATCCGCGCCTCCCATGGCGGTTCCGGCGGGCAGGCCCGCGCGGTGATCGACGGTCTCAAGGCTGACGTGGTGACGCTGGCCCTCGCGCCCGACATCGACGCCATCGCCAAGCAGACCAACAAGATTCCGGCCGACTGGCAGAAGCGTTTGCCGAACAATTCGTCGCCCTATCTCTCCACGATCGTGCTTCTCGTGAAGAAGGGGAACCCGAAGAGCATCAAGGACTGGGACGATCTGGTGAAGCCCGGCGTCGGCGTCGTCACGCCCAACCCGAAGACCTCGGGCGGCGCCCGCTGGAACTATCTCGCCGCCTGGGGCTTCGCGCTGCAGAAGTTCAACGGCGATGAAGCCAAGACGCTCGACTTCATGAGGGCGCTGTTCAAGAACGCGCCCGTGCTCGACACCGGCGCGCGCGGTTCGACGCTGACATTCGCGCAGCGTGGCATCGGCGATGTGCTGATCGCCTGGGAGAACGAGGCGTTTCTGGCGTTCGAGGAATTCGGCCACGACAAGTTCGAGATCGTCGTTCCGTCGCTCTCGGTGCTGGCCGAGCCGCCGGTGACTCTGGTCGACGGCAACGCCGACGCGAATGGCGCCCGCAAGGTCGCGGAAGCCTACCTGCAATATCTCTACACGCCGGCGGCGCAGAAGATCATCGCCAAGAACTATTATCGTCCGCTCGATCCCGCGGCCGCCGATCCGGCTGACGTGAAGCGCTTCCCGACTCTGAAGCTCCTGAAGATCGACGCTGACTTCGGCGGTTGGCCGGCGACGCACGCCAAGCACTTCGTCGACGGCGGCACGTTCGACAAAATCTACACGCCCGGAAAATAGCAGGGAATGAAATTTGCCTCGTTCTACCCAGCCTCGCCACTTCCTGGTTTCAGGCTGGCCCTTCTGGCGACCCTCGCGTGGATCGGAGTCATCGTGCTCCTTCCGCTCGGGGGCGTCGCTCTGCGTTCGGGCCAGATCGGCCTCGAAGGCATGTGGAACATCATATCGCAGCCGCGTCTGCTCTCTGCGCTGAAACTTTCGTTCGGCCTGTCGTTTCTGGCGGGCGTGTTCAGCATCGTCCTCGGCGGATTCGTCGCGTGGGTGCTGACGCGCTATGAATTCGCCGGCCGCCGTTTCATCGACGCCGCCGTCGATCTGCCTTTCGCGCTGCCGACCGCAGTGGCGGGCATCGCGTTGACCGCCCTCTATGCTCCTAACGGCTGGATCGGCGGACCGCTCGATGCGCTCGGCCTTAAGGTGGCGTTCACGCCGCTCGGCATCTTCATCGCGCTCGTGTTCATTGGCTTGCCGTTCGCAGTGCGGACAATCCAGCCCGTGCTGGCCGAGACGGAAGTGGAGCTGGAGGAAGCCTCCGCCACGCTTGGCGCGTCGCGCTTCCAGACGGTGACGAAAGTGATCCTCCCGCCGCTGATTCCAGCCGCTCTCACCGGACTCGCGCTCGCTTTCGCGCGCGCAGTCGGTGAATACGGTTCGGTGATTTTCATCGCCGGCAACATTCCGTTCTATTCGGAGATTGCGCCGCTTCTGGTGGTGACGAAGCTCGAGGAATTCGACGAAGTCGGCGCAACGGTGGTGGCGGTCGTGATGCTGCTGGCCTCGTTCCTCTCGTTGTTCGTGATCAATCTCGTTCAGGCGTGGTCGCGTCGAAGGTTGGGCCATGCCTGAGTCAGTCGTTCATCGCGAGCCGGTCCATCGCGACCGCGATGTCGCGCGCGAAAGCCGACGCATCGAGCGGGTGCTGATCGGCGTCGCGATCTTCATTCTGGCGCTGTTCTTCTTCGCTCCGCTGGCGGCAGTGTTTTACGAAGCATTCCGCAAGGGCGTTCCGGCGTTCTGGAAAGCCATAGCGGACGATGACACGTTGTCGGCGATCCGCCTGACGCTGCTGGTCGCGGCCATCGCGGTGCCGATCAATACGATCTTCGGCGTCGCAGCCGCATGGGCCATCGCGCGTTTCGATTTTCCGCTGAAGAGTTTTCTGGTCACGCTGATCGATCTGCCGTTCTCGGTTTCGCCTGTGGTGGCGGGCCTGTCCTATGTGGTGTTGTTCGGATCGCGCGGTTATTTCGGCCCGTGGTTCGCGGCTCACGACATTCCGGTCGTGTTCGCTCTGCCGGGTATCGCGTTAGCGACGACCTTCGTGACGTTTCCGTTCGTGGCGCGCGAGCTGATCCCGCTGATGCAGCAGCAGGGCGTCGACGACGAAGAGGCGGCGCTGACGCTCGGCGCGTCGCCGTGGCGCATGTTTCTCACCGTCACTCTACCAAACATAAAATGGGGTCTGCTCTACGGCGTGCTGCTCTGCAACGCGCGCGCCATGGGCGAATTCGGCGCGGTGGCGGTGGTGTCGGGGCGCATACGCGGCGTCACCAACACGCTGCCGCTGCATGTGGAAGTCTTGTACGGCGGCTTCGATCTGGCGGGCGCGTTCGCGGTTGCGTCGCTGCTCGCAATTCTGGCGCTCGTGACGCTCGTCATCAAGACAGCGCTCGAATGGCGTCACGCCGAAGAACTCGCCGTCAAACGGCGGCATTGAGGATTTCATGGATATTTCCATTCGCGGTCTGCGCAAGACCTTCGGCAATTCGCCGGCCATTCATGGCGTCGATCTCGAAATCCGCTCGGGCGAACTGCTGGGCCTGCTGGGGCCGTCGGGCTCCGGCAAGACGACGCTCCTGCGCATGATCGCAGGGCTCGAAATCCCGTCGGCCGGCAGCATCTTTTTCGGCGACGAGGACGCGTCTTACAAGTCCGTGCAGGAGCGCCGCGTCGGATTCGTGTTCCAGACTTATGCTTTGTTCCGGCACATGAACGTAACCGACAACATTGCCTATGGGCTGCGGGTGCGGCCGAAACACGAACGTCCCGCGTCGGCCGATATTCGCAAGCGCGTCGCCGATCTGCTCGACATGATGCAATTGGGCGGTTTCGGCGACCGCTTTCCGGCGCAATTGTCGGGAGGCCAGCGTCAACGCGTGGCGTTGGCGCGCGCGCTGGCGGTCGAGCCGCGCGTGCTGCTGCTCGATGAGCCGTTCGGGGCGCTCGATGCGCAGGTGCGCAAGGATCTGCGCCGCTGGTTGCGCGACATTCACGACCGAACCGGCCACACGACTGTGTTCGTGACGCACGATCAGGACGAAGCGCTGGAATTGTCGGACCGCGTCGCGGTGCTGGCGCGCGGACGTCTCGAGCAATTGGGGCCACCAGACGAGATCTACGGTTCGCCCGCGACGCCCTTCGTGCATGGCTTCATCGGAGAGGCGAGCCGGCTGTATGTGGAGATCAAGGGCGGTCTCGTGCGTTTGGGCGGCGCCGATCTCGGCCTGCCGTCGCAGTCGGCGTCGGATGGCGCTGCGCAATTGTTCTTTCGCCCGCAGCAAGCCGTGATCGAGAACCATGATGGCGCGCACTTGCGCGGCGTCGTCAAGGCGGTGCGCAACATCGGCGGCGTGCGCCGCGTCGAAATCCAGTTGCACGATGGCGGACCGCTGGTCGAGACCGAATGCCCGCTCGACCGCACCGTGGCTGCTGGGGAGCGCGTCGGCGTTCGCCTCAAGGACTACCGGATTTTCTCGGCCGCCGCCTGAACCTATTCGTGCTTCAGTTCGCGCTCGATGCGCCGGTCCGGCACCAGCCAGATCAGCGCCACGAGCCCGTAGCAGGTATAGGCGACGGACGGATGTACGAAGGCCAATGCTATTCCGCCGATGTAGAGCGCCATCGACACCTTGCCCTTGGCGTCGCGCCCGAGCGCTTTGGCGAGCGTCGGTTCGTTTGGATGCGTCCTGACGATCGCGGTCGTCAGGATGGTGAAGCTGATCGCTGGCATCAGTAACGCGAAGCCATAGAGAATCGTCGGCTCTCGCGCGAAGTGCGTCTCGCCCGCCCAGGCGGTGGCGAACGGCACCAGCGATAGCCAGAACAACAGATTGTTGTTCGCCCACAGGATTGCGCCGTTCACATGCTTCACCGTGTGCAGCAGGTGGTGGTGATTGTTCCAGTAGATCGCCACATAGATGAAGCTCAGCGTGTAGCTGAGAAAAATTGGCAGCAGCGCGGAGAGCGCCGCCCAATCCGCGCCATGCGGCACCTTCAGTTCGAGCACCATGATGGTGATAATGATGGCCAGCACGCCATCGCTGAACGCCGCCAGTCTGTCCTTGTTCAAGTCGATCCCCTTGTTCGCCCGCACCAATCCTGAACGGCGTAGGCGATCCGCACAATCCCCGGGCCGCGGCTGGCAAGGTTTTTGTGCGGGGCTCGACAAGGCCGCGATCGTCGGGCAGGGAAGCGACATGGCGCGCGTCTCACGTTCACTTCCACCTCTGGCGTCCGGCATGCCGGCGAAGGAGAAGTTGCGCGCCGCCTGGGGCGAGTTTCGCGCCCGCTGGTCGGACGTGCGGATGAACCGCAGCGGCGATCTGCGCCAGTTCGAGGCCGGGATCGTGCTCATTCTGTGCGCGGCGATTTTCGGCGTAGCCTATGCGCTGGACGAAGAGGCCGCGCGCTGGGCGCTGACTCTGCCGCCGCCGGTCCTGCGCCTGTTCGGGTTGATCACCAAGCTGGGCGACTCTGGCTACATCTTCGCTTTGTCGGCGCTGACTTTGGTGGGGGCGATCTGGGCGCGGGGCAGGGGCGCCGGCCGGCGCAACGACACGCGCCTTGGCCTGCTCGCGGGCCGCGCCTTCTTCCTGTTCGCCGTGACGGCGGTTTCGGGCATTTTCTCGCAGATTCTCAAGCATCTGTTCGGGCGCGCGCGGCCGCAGCTGATCGACATCGTCGGACCATTCCATTTCGACGTGTTTTCGATCTCGTCGCGGCTGGCGAGCTTTCCGTCAGGTCATACGGTGACGGCCTTCGCAGCCGCCCTGACGCTTGGCTGGTTCACCCCGCGCTGGCGTTGGCCGCTGCTGGCGGTCGCGGCGCTGGTGGGCGTCTCGCGCGTCGCGGTCGGCGCGCATTATCCCAGCGACGTCATCGCTGGCGCGCTGCTGGGCGTCGGGTCGGCGCTGTTGTTACGCAAGGCTTTCGGGGCGCGGCGCATCGTGTTTCGTCCGTCGGGGCGGCTGTTCACCGCCCGTCGCGCCAGTTCGATCGCCGCCGCGATCCGCCGCGTTCCGCTGGGGGCGTGATCAGTCGCGATTGGCGCGGAATGTCGCAAAGCCGCGATCGAGATCGGCCTTCAGATCTTCGGTGTCCTCGAGGCCGATCTGAAATCGCAGGGCGGGGCCGCCCGGCGCCCATTTCGTCGCAGACCTGTAGGGCGAACAGTCGAACGGGATCACCAGACTCTCGAAACCGCCCCACGAATAGCCGAGGCCGAACAGTTCCAGTTCGTCCAGCATCGCCGCCACCGCCTTCTCGGGCGCAGGCTGCAGGATGATCGAGAACAGCCCGGACGAGCCGGAGAAATCCCGCTTCCAGATCGCGTGGCCGCGATGGGTCGGCAGGGCGGGGTGCAGCACCTCCTTCACCTCGGGGCGTGCGGCGAACCAGTGGGCCATGTCGAGCGCCTGTTTCTCGGCTTCCTTCAGGCGAAGCTCCATCGTCCGCAGTCCGCGTAGAGCCAGAAAGGCGTCTTCCGGCCCGGCGCACATGGCGAAAATGTCGAAGGTCTCGCGCAGACGCGGCCACCATTCCTGATTGGCCGAGACCAGCCCGAGCAACAGATCGGAATGCCCCGACAGGTATTTCGTCCCGGCCTCGATGGCGAGATCGACGCCGCGTTCGTGCGGCGGGAAGAACAGCGGCGTCGCCCAGGTGTTGTCCATGATGACGCAGACGCCGCGCTTATGGGCGACGTCCGCGATGGCCGGCACGTCCTGTATCTCGAAGCTCTGCGAGCCCGGCGCTTCGACAATGATCGCGGTGGTGTTGGGCCGTATCAGGCTGGCGACATCGCCGCCCAGATAGGGGTCGAAATAGGACGTCTCGACGCCCATTCGCTTCAGATAGCGGTCGCAGAACACCCGCGTCGGCCGGTAGGCGCTGTCGGTCACCAGAATATGATCGCCGGCCTTCACGGCCGCCATGACGGCCAGCGTGATCGCCGCGAGGCCGGAGGGGGCCAGAACCGTGCCGGCGGCGCCGGCGAGTTCGGTCCACGCCGTTTCCAGCGCCTCGGTCGTCGGCGTGCCTTTGGTGCCGTAGGTGAAATGCAGCGAATGATCGAACAATGACGCGTAGGTCGGGGCCAGCACGGTCGAACCGCGATAGATTGGGGTGTTGATGAACCCGTGCTGCTCGAACGGGTCGCGGCCCGCGTGTACGAGGCGGGTGCGGCTGCGCAGTGATTTCGGGTCCTTCGGACCGGACTTTGTCATCTCGTGTGTCCTGTTTGTCGGTGTTCGCGACATTCGGCGAACTGGGCCTTGTCGAGAGCAGAATGTCCACCAATTAGCCTGATGTCGGATAATACTTATGCTTGACCTGACGCCCTAAACCGCATTCGATAGCCGTTCAGCCTGCGGGCTTTTCGGCCCGCGGGAGAACCATACGCACTCGGATTACCCGGATTCCAGAGTCGGGAGTGGATTTAGCCATGAAACATGTTTTCGCAACTGTTGTCGCCGCCGTCGCCGGCCTCGCCGCAGGATCGGCGCTCGCCCAGTCGGGCAAGACGCTCGATCAGATCAAGGCGCGTGGCTATGTGAGCTGTGGCGTCAATCCGGGCCTCGCGGGCTTCGGCCTGCCGGACGACAAGGGTGCATGGACGGGCCTCGACGTCGAACTCTGCCGCGCCATCACGTCGGCTGTGTTCAACGATCCGAACAAGGTGAAGTTCGTTCCGCTGACTGCGAAGGACCGCTTTACGGCGCTGCAATCGGGCGAGATCGACGTGCTGATCCGCAACGGCACGTGGACCCAGTCGCGCGAGGCCGACCTCGGCCTGCTGTTCACCGGCGTGAACTATTACGACGGTCAGGGCTTCATGATCCGCAAGAAGCTCAACATCAATTCGGCGCTCGAACTGAATGGCGCGTCGGTCTGCGTGCAGCAGGGCACCACGACGGAACTGAACCTCTCCGATTTCTTCCGCGCCAATAATCTTAAGTATGAAGGCGTGGCGTTCGCCACATCCGACGAAGCCGTGAAGGCCTACGATTCAGGCCGTTGCGACGCCTACACCACCGACGCCTCGGGCCTCTACGCCGAGCGCGTGAAGCTGGTGAACGCCGACGAGCATATGGTGTTGCCGGAGATCATCTCGAAGGAGCCGCTCGGCCCGTCCGTCCGCAAGGGCGACGACCAGTGGTTCGACATCGTCCGCTGGACGCATTACGCGATGATCAACGCCGAGGAACTCGGCGTCACCAAGGCGAATGTCGACGAGAAGGCCAAGGGCGCGCAGCCCGAGATCAAGCGTTTGCTCGGCTCCGAGGGCGATTTCGGCAAGGGCATGGGGCTGACGAAGGACTGGGCCTATCGCATCGTCAAACACGTCGGCAATTACGGCGAGATCTTCGACAAGAATGTCGGCGAAGGCTCGCGCCTCAAGATCCGGCGCGGTCT